>WGAH01000886.1 GCA_015489145.1 Deltaproteobacteria bacterium | reverse complement strand
GTCCTACCGGGTGGTCCTCCTCGTCGACCGCTCCGGCTCCATGCAGCGCATTCCCGACGCGATTCGCGACGCCCGCTCCCGCGCCGAGGCCATGCTCGGCCGGCTGGAGGGCACCCGCGGCCGGGTGGGCGTCAAGCTCGCCACCTTCGACGCCGGCCTGCGCGGCGAGGTCTACCCGGCCGAGCCCGGCGCCTGGGCCACCCCCGAGGACGCCGCCGCCCACCTCGACGCCTTCCTGCCCAGCGAGGCGGGCGCCTACGACGGCCGCCAGACCTGCATTCGCCGCTCGGTCTACCAGCTCGTCCACCGGGAGCTGCCCGGCGAGATCCCCGACCCGGCCGCCGACCTCGCCCGGCCCGTGCCCTGGGACTTCCTCGTGTTCACCGACGAGCAGGAGGCCTGCCGCCTCGACGACCGCGCCGAGGCCGCCTGGGTGCGCCGCAACGAGGCCCGCAACCTGCGCGTCAAGGTCTGGCCGCTGGCCCGCGGCGAGCCGCCGGGGCTCATGGAGGGCTGGCTCGCCTTCTGGAACGCGCCCCTCGCCGCGGTGCGGAGCATTCACGATCCCGGCGGCTCCGCCGTCGAGACCGAGGGCACCGTCGTCACCTTCGTGCCGCGCCTCGTCGGGGACGCCGGCGCGGCCTGCCCCGGCGGCGACGGCGGCGCGGCCGAGGTGCCCACCTTCCTCGTCCACCCGGACGGCACCCGCACCGACGAGGGGCCCTGGCACCTCGAGGGCGAGCGCGCCCGCACCGTCTTCCAGGCCTGGTGGCGGCCGGCCGGCCCGGTGCTCCTCCCCGACCGCCCGGCCGTCGGCCGGCACCGGGTGGTCCCCGCCGACCGCGTGGTCTGCGACGCCCTGGTGGCCGCCGCCGGCGGTCAGCCGGTCACCCCCGTGGCGAGCACCCCCGACTGCGCCCTCGCCACCGTCGAGGTGAGCGACCGCCCGGTCCTCGTCCTCGACGCGCCCGCCGGCACCGTGGACGGGGACCTGGGCGAGTTCGCGCCCCGGCGGCTGCACCTCGACCGCTACCCCGCCCGCGAGCGCGAGATCGCGCTCACCGCCCGCGGCGCCACCGGCCGGGCGCGCCTCACCGTCGACGCGCCGGGCTACGCCGTCCCCGAGGACGTGGCCCTGTGCGGCGAGGGGCGCTGCGCCGGCGCCCTGGAGGTGCCCGTCTCGACCGACCCCGCCACCGTGCGCCTGAAGATCCGGCCCCGGGGCCAGCGGTGGCTGCCCTGGACGTGGCTTGTCGGCGGTCCCGTCGGCGCCCCGGAAGGCGAGGGCGCCGCCCGCGTCTGCGCCACCCTGCCCGAGGCCGCCGTGCGCTGCGCCGACTGCGCGACCCCCGCCGACGAGGACGGCTGCGTCACCGTCGCCTTCGCCGTGCGCCGCCACCGCCTCCACGTCGCGAGCTGGATCAGCCTGATCCTCGGGCTGATCGCCATCGGGCGGACCCTCATCGCCCCGCGCTTCGCCCCGGCGCTCAGCCTCGGCCCCCACCGCCTCCGCAACCTGCACGGTCCCTGGGCGGTCTTCTGGGGACGCCCGCTCCACCTCGTCCTGGAGCGCCGCGGCGGCGAGGAGGTCCTCGGCGCGCGCCGCCGCCCGGGGGGCCGCACCGTCGTCGGCTTCATCTGGCCCGGCAAGGCCGCCAAGGGCGCCAGCGTCCGCCTGCGCGCCGCCACCCCCGACATCCCGCTCAAGTGCGGGAGCAAGACCGTGCCCGCAACGAGGGAACGCTTGTTCAACCTGGTCCGTGCGGGCCAGGAGCTCGAGCTCTCCTGCGAGCGCGCCGCCGGCCGCGTCGCCCGCGCCACCCTCCGCTACCACCCCCGTTCGTAGGCCCAACCCCGAGGAAGACCCGCCATGTCCGTTCCCGCTCTCGTCGTCGGCGTCGGAGGAACCGGCACCCGCATCGTCGCCCAGCTCGAACGCCTCGTCGGCGATCCGGCCGGGCGCGGCCTCGCCCTGCTGGCCGTCGACGCCCGCTTCCAGCCCGAGCTTCCCCTGCGCCACGCCGTGTTCCACCCGGTCCCCGGCGCGGTGAACCTCGCCGAGATGGCCCGCCGCTACGAGGCCGAGATCGCGTCCTGGTGGCCGAGGCCCCTCGTCCCCTCCAGCCACGTCGCCTACACCGACGGCTGCGGCATGGTGCGCGCCTACGGCCGCTTCTTCGCCGTCTGGCACGCCTCCCTCGTCGGCCGGGGCGTCGCCGACGCCCTCGGGCGCCTCGGCGAGAACCTCGAGAGCGACCAGGCCCTCGACACGCTCCTCGTCTTCATCGCCGGCAGCCTCACGAACGGAACCGGCGCGGGTTCGATGCACGATCTCGCGTTGCTGCTGCGCCAGCACGCCCGCCGCGACCACCGCTTCGAGCGCGTGGTGGTGGTCGGCGTCCACCTCGACGCCACGGCGATCTCCGGCGCCTCGGGCGCCCTGGTGCCCGACCAGGCCGACCGCCGGCGCACCGCCAACGCGCTCGCCGCCCTCCTCGAGCTGCAGCACGCCTACGACACCGCCCGCGCCGGCGGCGTGCCCTACACCACCCGCCTGCGCGGCGCCGACGGCACCTGGGTCGACCTCGCCGCCGCCCCCGGCGAGTCGCCCTTCGACTACACGATGCTGTTCCAGGGCAAGAACCGCCGCGGTCGGCAGGTCACCCGCGAGGAGGCCATCGAGCAGGCCGCCCACAGCCTCGCCCTGTGGGTCGGGGCCGGCGACGTCTCGGACCGGATGCTCGACACCTTCGTCAGCGTCGAGGACCGCGGCCGTTTCGGCAGCCTCGGCGCCGGCCGCCTGCGCGTGCCCGACGAGGCCATCGCCGACTGGGTGGAACTCGAGCTGCTCCACCGCACGCTGAACTGGATGGTCGACGCCGCCCCCGAGGGCGCTGGCGCCCTGCTGCGCCAGGCGGACGACACCCTCCAGGACCTCGATCCCACCGTCGCCTCGGCGGTGGACCACCTCGTCGAGCACGTCCTCGAGGTCAAGGAGATCCCCGGCTTCGAAAAGAACCAGCTCTTCGACCGCTTTCGCGAGCACGACGACGAGATGCGCGCGGAGCTGGACCGCCTGCTCCAGTCCGTCGTCGACGAGTCGGAGGCCGTGCAGGTGCCCGGCCTGGCGCGCGAGTGCGTGGCCTTCGTCCAGCGCGCCGAGGGGCTGGCGCGGGACCGGGTGACCCTCGCCGACGAGTGGCTGAAGACCCTCTACGAGCCGCGCCTGGAGCGGTGGCTGGAGGCCCTCGTCGCCCGGGGCGCCCTCGGCCTCGCGCTCACCGCCCTCGACGCCCTCCGCGAGGCCTTCGTCGCCAACCTCGCGGACGTGGAGGCCCACGAGGCCCGGCCCGTCCGCGAGAAGTCGCCGCCGAGCGAGGACGACTACGCCGAGAACCTCGCGGAGGTCGAGCGCCTCGGGAACAGCCCGCTCGCCCGCCTCCCCGGGCTCGCCCGCTTCCCCCGGGGCCGCATGGAGGGCCACATCGGCACCCTCGACAACGAGCTGCACGACGACCTCGAGTGGTACCTGCGAAACGCCTCGGTGCAGGCGGTCGAGCGCGTCTACCACGGCCTCATCCACTGGTGCGATGCGAAGCTGGAGGTGCTGCGCCACGCCCGCGCCCACGTCCTCGGCGAGGCCACCCGCGATGAGGTCGTCGAGCTGCGCGAGCGCGCCGCCCGGGCGATGCGGGCCGGGGTCGAGGGCGAGCTGACCGTCGGCGGGCCGGACTACGCCCGGCGCACCCTCGACCGCCTCCTCGACGACGAGAGCCGCCGGCCGCGCGCCCTGGCGGGCACCGGGGGCGAGGTGCTCCTCGACATGGTGGCCGAGCTCGCCGAGGCCCGGCGCCAGCCGCGCCGCTGGGCCGCCGAGACGCGGGGCGAGCGTTCCCGCGAGCGCCAGCAGGCGGTGCGCGACGCCCTGCGGCGGGCGATTTCCGGCGCGGTGCGCCAGGATGCCCTGAGCCGCTGCCAGGTCGACGCGGTGCTGCGCGACGTCACCGAGCACGACGTGGACCTGTGGGCCGCCCACGCCCTCGACAGCCGCGACCCCGGCGACCACGACCGCGCCCGCGAGCACGTCACCAGCCGCTACGGCGCCACCGCGGCCGAGGAACTCGAGAACCTCGACTGGGTGGGCGACCGCCGGGGGGCCCGCGAGGCCGCCGCCGAGCGGCTCGCCGCCGCCCGGGTGCGCCGGGCCTTCCACGAGGCCGCCGCCAACTGGCAGACCGACGTGGACACCGACCTCCGCGTCCAGCACTTCGTCGTCGTCCACCCGGACAACCGCTGGATCCGGAAGGTCCTCGACGAGCTGGCGGCCCGGGACCCCTCGATCCACGTCAGCGCCCGGCGGGTGGTGCCGCGCACGGAACTCGGGGTGCTCACCGTCGAGCTGGGCGCCGACATCGACGAGCTCGACATCTCCCCCTTCCACGACGAGGCCTACGCCGCCTTCTTCGAGCACCGCGACTTCAACCCCCACGTCGACCGGCGCTACGGCCACGCCTGGGCGATCCCCGGCCGCTGGAACCGCCGCCGGTCCGAGCGGGCCGCGCTCCTGGTGCTGCTGGCCGAGGAACTCGGCCTCCTGGTTCACCGCGGCTCCGGCGCCTGGGTCGCCGCCGAGAACCTCGCCCACCCGAAGGGCGGCCGGCCCCTGGTGGAGGGCGCCACGCTCACCGAGAAGCGCGGCCTGGAGCACCTGGTGCGGGCCCTCGAGTCCGACCGCAACCGCGACCTGGCGGAGGTGCTGCGCCACCACGTGCGCGAGCGCCTCGCCTTCGGCACCGGCCGCTTCGCCCGGCCCGAGGATCGCGCGGCCTTCCTCGACCGGCTCGGCTTCGCCATCGAGAAGCGCCGGCAGGCCCAGCCCGAGCACGCCGGCATCTTCGACCAGGCCCGCCTCGCCCTCGCCGACCTCGTCGAGGCCCTGCGGGAGGACACGCGGCTGCCGGACTGGCTCTGAGGAGCGCCGTGGGCCTGGACGTCCTCGCCGAGCCGGCCTTCGCCGCCGAGGTGCGCGGCGTGCTGGAGGCGCTCGCGCGGCGGACGGGCGACGGCGGGGAGGGACCGCGCCTGCTGGGACCGGACGACCCCCCGCCCTTTCCCGGCTTCCTGGCGCTGGCGGCCGGCGCGGACCCCGAC
This sequence comes from Deltaproteobacteria bacterium, assembly GCA_015489145.1. GTDB lineage: Bacteria > Myxococcota_A > UBA796 > UBA796 > UBA2385 > S143-5. The sequence goes on along the minus strand of WGAH01000886.1, from coordinate 174 downwards.
GGGGCCGGGGGCGGGTCGGCGCGCTCGACGACGAGGAGCCAGGCCAGGGCGCCGTCGGCCCCGGCCGGCAGGGCGGCGGTCGCCGCGGCGGGGTCCGCGCCGGCCGCCAGCGCCACGAAGCCGGGAAAGGGAGGGGGGTCGTCCGGTCCCAGCAGGCGCGGTCCCTCCCCGCCG
>WGAH01000885.1 GCA_015489145.1 Deltaproteobacteria bacterium | reverse complement strand
CCCTGCTCCTCGCCGCCCGGGCGGCCGACCCCGACCGCCTCTTCGCCGAGGCCGAGGCCGAGCGCCTGCGGACCCTGTACGACCCGGCGGGCGCCGTCGAGGTCGCCGTCGAGCCCCGGGCCTCCGTCGGCCCCACCTGCCCCCCGGCCGCCGAGGCCTGCGAGGCCCTGCGCCACGACAGCCCGGTGGTGACGGCGCGACTCGACCCGGCGGACCAGCGCGTCTTCGCCCCCCTCACCGTCGCGGTCTTCCGCCCCACCGAGGGCGCCACCGGGACGGCGTGGGTGCGCGGCGCCCTCGACGCCGGCGCGGTCCCCGGCGCCGCCGGGCAGGTGCTCCTCGGCCTGCCCGACGCCGTGGTCGCCCTGCGCGTGCCCTGCGCCGCGGCGAACCTGCGCCCCTACGAGGCCGCCGACCTCGTCGCCGCCCTGGCCCCCAACGCCGATCCCGCCGAGGTCGCCGTCGCCTGGAGCGTGTGCGGCGCCCCGCGCTTCGTCCCGCGCGACGGCGCCTGGCTCGCCGAGCAGGCCCGCCGCCCGACCGAGGCCTGGGGCCTGCCCCTTCCCGAAACGCGCGACCGCCGCCGCGCCGCCGCCCCGTAGGGCCGCCTACAGCGCCACCCCCTGCTCCACCGCCCAGGCCTCCAGCTCCCGGATGCGGTCGCGGATCTCCGCCGCGCGCTCGAACTCCAGCTTGCCCGCCGCCGCCTTCATCTCGCGGCGCAGCTTGCGGAGGACCCGCGCCAGCGCCCTGGGATCGAGCTTCTCCCCTTCCGGGATGCCGGCGAGGGGCTTGCGGTCGGCCCGGGCCAGCACGCGCTCGCCGTCGAGCAGGGCCGCCAGCGGGCTCTCCAGCGCCTTGCGGATCGTCTCCGGCGTGATGCCGTGGGCGGCGTTGTAGGCCTCCTGCCGGGCGCGCCGCCGCTCGGTCTCGTCGATGGCGGCCCGCATCGACGGGGTGACGCGGTCGCCGTACAGGATCACCCGCCCGTGGACGTTGCGCGCCGCCCGGCCGATCGTCTGGATCAGGCTGGTCGCGTTGCGGAGGAAGCCCTCCTTGTCGGCGTCGAGCACCGCTACCAACGAGACCTCGGGGATATCGAGGCCCTCGCGCAGCAGGTTGATGCCCACGAGCACGTCGAAGGCGTCCTGGCGCAGGTCGCGCACGATCTCGATGCGCTCCAGGGTGTCGATGTCGGAGTGCAGGTAGCGCGCCCGCACGCCGACCTCCTGCAGCCAGTCGGTGAGCTCCTGGGCCATGCGCTTGGTGAGCACCGTCACCAGCACCTTGCCGCGCAGCGCCCCGCGCTGGCGCCCGGCGGCCACCTCGGCGCGGATCTCGTCGAGGAGGTCGTCGACCTGCCGCTCGGCCGGGCGCACCTCCACCCGCGGGTCGAGCAGCCCCGTCGGCCGGATGATCTGCTCGACCACCACCCCCTCGGCCCGCTCGAGCTCCCAGGGCCCCGGCGTGGCCGAGACGTGGATGGCCTGGTCGATCATCGCCTCGAACTCGTCGAAGCGCAGCGGCCGGTTGTCGAGGGCGCTCGGCAGCCGGAAGCCGTGGCGCACCAGGGTCTCCTTGCGGGCGCGGTCGCCCCGGTACATGCCGGCCACCTGGGGGATGGTGACGTGGCTCTCGTCGACCACCAGCAGCCAGTCCCGGGGGAAGAACTCGAGGAGGGTCGGCGGCGGCTCGCCGGGCGCCCGGCCGCTCAGGTGGCGCGAGTAGTTCTCGATGCCGGAGCAGCGCCCGGTCTCCTCGATCATCTCGAGGTCGAAGAGGGTGCGCTCCTCGAGGCGCTGGGCTTCGAGCAGCCGCCCGGCCTCGCGCAGCTCCGCGAGGCGCGCCCGGAGCTCCTCCCGGATGTCCCGCACCGCTCGCCGGAGCTGGTCGGCCGGGGTGACGTAGTGGCTGGCCGGGTAGATCGCGACCCGCTGGAGCTCCTCGACCGTCGTGCCGCGCAGGGCGTCGATGACGGCGATGCGATCCACCTCGTCGCCGAACAGCTCCACCCGCACCGCCCGCTCGTCCTCGTGGGCCGGGAAGATCTCGATCACGTCGCCGCGCACCCGGAAGGCGCCCCGGTGGAAGTCGGCGTCGTTGCGCTCGTAGAGGATGTCGACCAGCCGCGACAGGATCTCGCGCCGCGTGATGATCTGCCCCCGCTCGAGCAGCAGCAGCATGCCGTCGTAGGCCTCGCGGGAGCCGAGGCCGTAGATGCAGCTCACGCTGGAGACGATGATCACGTCGCTGCGCTCGAGGAGCGCCCGGGTGGCCGAGTGGCGCAGCTTGTCGATGCGCTCGTTGATGAGCGCGTCCTTCTGGATGTAGGTGTCCGAGGCGGGGACGTAGGCCTCGGGCTGGTAGTAGTCGTAGTAGCTGACGAAGTACTCGACGGCGTTTTCGGGGAAGAACCGCCGGAGCTCGCCGTAGAGCTGCGCCGCCAGCGTCTTGTTGTGGCTGAGGACGAGGGTGGGACGGCCCACCTCGGCGATGACGTTGGCGACGGTGAAGGTCTTTCCCGTGCCCGTCGCGCCCAGCAGCACCTGGTGGCGGCGCCCGGCGCGCACGCCCTCGACGAGCTGGCGGATCGCCTCGGGCTGGTCGCCCGAAGGCTCGAAGGGCAGGTGCAGGCGGAACTCCGCCACGCGGCGGTCGGCGGGGGGGCGGGCCATGCGCCGGACCTATCCGGGGA
>WGAH01000884.1 GCA_015489145.1 Deltaproteobacteria bacterium | reverse complement strand
GTTCGGCGCGACCCTCGTGTCGGTCTACCTGGTCTACGGCTACCAGTGGGCCGGCGGCGACCCGCTGGCCGACGCGGGAACCGCGCGGCAGAGCGCCCTGTTCGCCGGGGGCCTCATGGCGATCCTGCTGGCCCACGAGCTGGGTCACTACGTGGTGGCCCGGCGCCACGGCTTCGCCTTGAGCCTGCCCTACTTCATCCCCTTTCCGCTCGCCTTCGGCACGATGGGGGCGGTGATCCGCCTCCGCACCCTGCCGCGCAACCGCACGGCCCTCCTCGAGATGGGGGCCGCCGGGCCGCTGGCGGGCTTCCTGGTGACGGTGGTGGTGATGGGGGTGGGCCTGGCCTTCACCGATGACGCCGCCCGGCCGGTGATGACGCTGGTGGACGCGGCGGGCGCCGAGCCGGGCTGGCTCGACGGGGTGGTGGCGGCGCACCCGGCGGTGGCCGCGGCGCTGGCCGCCGTCGAGCGGGGCCTGGAGGCGATGGGTTGGGTGCCCGAGATGCGGCCGCAGGACGTCACCATCGGGGTGCTGGCGAACCCGCCGCTGATGGACCTCCTCGGCTGGGCGATCCTCGGGCACCCGCCGGGGCGGTACGCGACCCTTCACCCGCTGGCGATGGCCGGCTGGGTGGGCTGCCTGCTCACGGCGATCAACCTGCTCCCGGTGGGGCAGCTCGACGGTGGGCACATCCTCAACGGGCTCGTGCCCCGGCGGGCGCGGCGGGTGGCCCGACTCGGCCTCGGGCTGGCGCTCCTCGCGGGCCTGGCCTGGCCGGGCTGGGTGGTGTGGGCGGGGCTGGTGTGGTCGCTGGGGGCCTGGCGCAGCCTGCCGGTGCCGGAGTCGCCGCCGCTCACCGCGCGGGCCCGGGTCGTGGCGGGGCTGGCGGTGGTCGCGCTCGCCGGCACCTTCATGCTGCGGCCCTTCGAGGTCGACGCGGTTTCGCTGGACGCGGTGGACTGGGTGGACGAGGCGGGGCGGACCCTCACCCCCGAGCAGGTGCGGGCGCGCCTGGGGATGCCGGCGACGGGTTCCGGGCCCGAGGTGGCGGGGGAGGCGGACGGCGGGTAGAGCAGGGAGGCGATCCACTCGGGCGCGTCCTCCCGGGTTCGTCGCGTCCGGGGCGCTGGGTTCCGGGTGCTCCGCCCGGGCGTGTTCCGGTGGCCCCGCGGAGGTCTTCCGTGACGGCGAGGGTGTCGAATCCGGGGAGGGGCGGGAACCGGCTGGCGGGACGCGCGGCGCGGCTGCTGGCCTGGGCCTGGCTGGCCGGCTCCGGGGCCGCCCTGGCCGAGCCCTTCGAAGTGGAGTCGGGGCCCTTCGCGGACCGCGCGGCGGCCGAGGCGGTGGCGGCCGAGGTGGGGCCGGATCTCGGGGCGCCGGTGACGGTGGCCCGCCGCTACCTGCGGGGCGAGGGCTGGCGCTTCGTGGTGCGCGCCGGTGCCTTCGACGACGGGGAGACGGCCCGCGCCGCGCTCGCCCGGCTCGACGCTCCCGGCCGCCCGGCGCGGCTCATCGACCTCGACGGGCGCCGGGTCGTCGCGGTGGGCTCCGGGGAGGCGGCAGCCCCGGCCCCGATGGCTCCGAGCGGGGCGGTGGAGGCGGCCGGCGAGGCCCTCCCCGCGGCGTCGGCGGTGCTGCGGGCGGCGGTGCGGGCCCACGGCGGGCGCGGCGGCGGCCTCGACGTGCTGGCGCGGGCCGGTTCCGTGCGCTTCGCCTTCGAGCGGCGCGTGCCGCTGCCCCAGGGCACGCTGGTGGTGCGCCACGAGCTGAGGCGGGCCGGGGATCGGTGGCGCCTCGATGTCGACGTGGTCGAGGGGCAGGGGGTCGACAGCACGACGATCGTCGACGGCGACGGCCGCGCCTGGGTCGTCGTCGACGGCGCCGCCACGGAGCGCGACCGGGCTCGGACCCGGGAGATCCTCGACGCCTTCGCCCCGGAGCAGCTCCTGGGCCTGCCCCTGCGCCTCCCGGGCGACGTCGGCCGGTCGCCCACCTGGGACGGGCTCCGCACCGAGGCGCTGGACGGGAACCTCGTCGTGCTGGGGCGCGAGGGGGAGGACGCGGGTACCGGGCTGCAGGCTGCCGCCTTCGACCGGGAGTCCGGCACGCTGGCGCGGGTGCGGTGGCGCACCGAGGACGGCGACCTGGAGTACGACTACGGCGACTACCGGACGGTGGCCAGGGGGCTGGTCGTGCCCTTCGCCATCGACATCCGGCGGGCCGGGACCGTGATCGAGAGCGTTCGCGTCGAGGCGCTGCGGCTCGACGAGAGCTTCGACCCGGGCACGTTCACGGTGCCGCCGGAGGCGGAAGCGCCGGAATCCGGCGGCGAAGCGGGGAGCTGACCCGCCGGGATCGCGGCGGAAGGGGCGCTCTTGCGGGCACCTCCGGCTTTTCCTGCCCGCGGGGGGGACCGGAGGGTTGACACCCCTCGGGGGCGCTTATATATACCGGCCGCCTCGCGGGCCGCGGCCCGCGGGGTGCGGCAGAAAGCTGACCGGGCTGGCGTAGCTCAACTGGCAGAGCAGCGGTTTTGTAAACCGCCGGTTGCGGGTTCGAGTCCCACCGCCAGCTTCTCTGCTTCGCTCTCTGGAAACACCAACCCTGACGCCGCCCGCTTCCGAGCGGGCGCGGCGAGGCTCACGAGGGGAGTTGCCCGAGCGGTCAAAGGGAGCGGGCTGTAAACCCGCCGGCGTATGCCTACGGTGGTTCGAATCCACCACTCCCCACTCCTCCTCCCGCGACGACCCGGTGCCCCCGGCGCCGGTCCGTCCACCTGCCTGCGGGAATAGCTCAGTTGGTAGAGCATCAGCCTTCCAAGCTGAGGGTCGCGGGTTCGAGTCCCGTTTCCCGCTCCAGGCACCTGGCCTTGCCCATGTAGCTCAGTCGGCAGAGCACCTCCTTGGTAAGGAGGAGGTCACCAGTTCAAGTCTGGTCATGGGCTCCAGATCGCAAGCGGCCGCCGCTGGCGGCCGCTTTTCACAGCAAGCACTCCATCCGACGGGCCCGCGAGGGCCCTGCACCGCCCCTGAGGGGCACCTGACCACCGAGGTGGCGCCATGGCGAAGGAAAAGTTCGATCGTTCGAAGCCGCACGTGAACATCGGGACCATCGGTCACGTGGATCACGGGAAGACGACGTTGACGGCGGCGATCACGCGCGTTCTGGCGGCGCGGGGTCACGCGCAGGAGATGGCGTTCGACCAGAT
>WGAH01000883.1 GCA_015489145.1 Deltaproteobacteria bacterium | reverse complement strand
GTCGAGCACCTCGGGCAGCAGGTCGGAGGCCGGGTCGACCCACACCTCGACCGGCACCGCGGCGTCGGCGGCCAGCGGCGCGAAGGGCAGCCAGGCGTCGCCGTAGGACACCGCCCGCTCGACGATGCGGAAACCCGCCCCCGTCGCCGCCACCCGAGCCGCCCGCCGCACGAGCCCGGGCAGCACCGCGCAGCGGTCCTCGTCGAGGTCCGGGTCGAGGAGGCAGCGGGCGATGGACCGCCCGCCGCAGGCCTCGCAGGGCGCCGGCGCCAGGTCCAGCGCCGCGCCCGCCTGCTCGAGCGCCCGGGGCGGGAGCTTCGCCAGCTCCGGGTCGGCGGCGGCCAGCGCGTCGAGGGGGGTGCGCTCGACGATGCGCGCCGCCGACGGCGGCCCCGGGTCCGGCGCGGGCAGGGCGGTGGTGGGCGCCGGCAGGGGACGCGACTGCGGCGGCGGGGCCTGCTCGCGCCCGCAGGCCCCGAGGGCCAGGCCCATCGCCAGGATGGCGGCAGGGCGCACGGGCGCCTCAGGTCCAGTCGCTCGGCGGCGGCGCCGCCGGCCGGCCCCGCAGGGCGAGGCCCAGGACGAGGCCCACCACCAGCCCCACGGCGAGGGCGACGCCGACGATGGCGGGAATCGGCGCGGGTTCGCGCAGGTGCCACGCCGCGAAGCCGAGATCCAGCGAAAGATCGGACCGCCGCTCGCCGTTCTGCACGGCGAACAGGCCGCCGAGCCCCACGACGATCAGCGGCAGCACCACCCACTTCAACCAGCGCGCGAGGCTCACGTCTTCCTCCCTTCGTCGGCCGGCCGGGGTTCCCGAGGCGCGACGGCCCGCCCGTCCCGGAGGACAGGCGGGCCGAGTCTAACGCGACCGGGGCGGGACTACTCGCCCTGGCTGTCGCCGATGCGGTCGAGGCCCTTCTCGACGAGCTTCTGGCCGAGGTCGCCCATCACGTCGCCGAGGCGCGCGGTGCTGTCGCCCTGGCGGGCCATGTAGTCGTCCACGCTGCCGTCGCCGCGCTCGGCCGCGCCGCGCTCGGAGAGGCTGATGCGGCGCTCGTGCGGGTCGATGCGGCGGATCTCGACGAGGATCTCGCGGCCGTCGGGGTACTGGTCGGCCCAGGAGGACCCGCCGTCGTCGGCGGCGAGGAGCTCGGAGAGGTGCACCAGGCCCTCGACGCCCTCCTCGATCTCGACGAAGACGCCGAAGTCGGTGCGGCTGACCACCTTGCCCTTGACCACCTGGCCGAGGAAGTAGCGGCCCTGCACGCTGAGCCAGGGGTCTTCCTTGAGCTGCTTGATGCCGAGGCTGAAGCGCTCGTTCTCGCGGTCGATGTTGAGCACCCGCGCCTCGACCTCGTCGCCCTTCTTGTAGAGCTCGGAGGGGTGGCGGACCCGCTGCGACCAGGACAGGTCGCTGATGTGGACCAGGCCGTCGATGCCCTCCTCGATGCCGACGAAGAGGCCGAAGTCGGTGATGTTGCGGACCTTGCCGGTGACGATGGAGCCCACCGGGTACTTCTGGTCGACGAGGTCCCAGGGGTTCGGCTCGAGCTCGCGCATGGACAGGCTGATGCGCTTGGCCTCGACGTCGACGCTGATCACCTTGGCCTCGACGTAGTCGTCGATGTTGACCAGCTTGCTCGGGTGCTTGATGCGCTTGTTCCAGCTCATCTCGCTGGTGTGCACCAGGCCCTCGATGCCGTCCTCGAGCTCGACGAAGATGCCGTACTCCTGCATGGAGACGACCTTGCCGCGCACGATGGAGCCCACCGGGTACTTGATGTCGACCTCCTCCCACGGGTCCGGGCGGATCTGCTTGTAGCCGAGGCTGACGCGCTGGGTCTCGGGGTCGAACTTGAGGATCTTGACCTCGAGCTCCTGGCCCACCTCGACCATCTCGCTCGGGTGGTTGATGCGCCCGTAGGTCATGTCGGTGATGTGCAGCAGGCCGTCGATGCCGCCGAGGTCGATGAAGGCGCCGTAGTCGGTGATGTTCTTGACCACGCCCTTCATGATGCGGCCGACCTCGAGCTCCTCGAGGGTGCGGGCGCGCTCGATGGCCCGCTTCTCCTCGAGCAGCACCCGGCGGCTGAGCACGATGTTGCCCCGGCGCTTGTTGAACTTGATGATCTTGAACTCCATCTCCTCGCCGAGCAGCTTCTCGAGGTTCTTGACCGGGCGGAGGTCGACCTGGCTGCCGGGGAGGAAGGCCTTGACGCCGATGTCGACGTTCAGGCCGCCCTTGACGCGGGCGGTGATCGTGCCGCGCACCGTCTCGCCGGCGTCGAAGGCGCGGGAGATCTCCTCCCAGGCCTTCATCTCGTCGGCGCGGCGCTTGGAGAGGATGAGCTGCCCTTCGTCCTCGTTCATGCTGTCGAGGTAGACGTCGACGGTGTCGCCGACCTCGATGGTGAGATTGCCTTCCTCGTCGCGGAACTCGTCGACGGGGATGACGCCTTCGGCCTTGTAGCCGACGTCGACGGTGACCCAGTCGCCGTCGATGCCGATCACGCGGCCCTGCACCACGGAGTGTTCGCGAATGTCCTTCTGGTCGAGCTCCTGGTTGAACAGGGCCTCGAAGGCCTCGCGGTCGAGCTGGGTGGGGTCGGCGTCGAGAGGGATGTCGTTTGCGGGCATGGAGTGGTTGAATCCTCGTGCCGCGCCGCGGGGCGCGGGTTGGTGTCGTGGTGATGGGAAGGGGGCACCGCCGGGGCTGGGGGATTCCAGCCCGGCTGGGCGGCCGCGTTCCCCTCGCGGACGCCCGGTCCCGCCGAGGCGGGTGGCCGCTGAGCGGCAGGCAGGTTTCATCGTGCGCGGACGAGGGTTCGCCGGAGGGCGCCGCACCCCGCACGGCTGCCAGAGGGCGGCTCCCCCTAGCGCGGGCGATCCTCCGCGTCAAGGCCGGCGCCGGCCGCGCCGCTTTCGAGGCGCTCCCGCACCGCCGCCAGGACGCGATCCGCCACCTCCTCGGGGGTCAGGCCGGTGGAGTCGATGACCCGGGCGTCCTCGGCGGCCCGCAGGGGCGCGGCGGCGCGGGTGCTGTCCTGGTGGTCGCGCTCCCGGATCTCGGCGAGGACCTCGGCGAAGTCCTTGTCGATGCCCCGGGCGAGGAACTCGCGGTGGCGCCGCCGGGCGCGCTCCTCGGGGGTGGCGTCGAGGTAGATCTTCACCTCGGCGTCGGGCAGGACCACCGTGCCGATGTCGCGGCCGTCCATCACCACGCCGCCGGCCCGCCCGAGCGCCCGCTGCCGGTCGAGCAGCGCCGCCCGCACCGCCGGGTGCACGCTCACGTCGCTGGCGCCGCGCCCGATCTCGTCGGTGCGGATCGCCTCGCTCACGTCGCGGCCGTCCACGCGCAGGCGCAGCGTGGCGCCGTCCCAGGAGAAGGCGAAGTCCGCCTCGCGGGCGATGCGGGCGAGGGCCTCGGCGTCGGACCAGGCGACCCCCCGCTCCCGGGCGAGGAGCGCCACCGCCCGGTACATCGCCCCGGTGTCGATCCAGGCGTAGCCGAGCTTGCGGGCGACGAGGCGGGCGACGGTGCCCTTGCCCGAGGAGGCCGGGCCGTCGATGGCGATGGCGATGCGCCGGGGGGCGCCCGCCGCGTCGGTGGGGGTGGGGTTCAAGGCTTCCCTCCGCGCCGCAGGCGGTCGAGCACCGCGAAGAACTCGGGAAAGGAGACCGCCGCCGGCGCCGCGTCGTCTATCCGGCTGGCCCCCCGGGCGGCGAGGGCCGCCACCGCCGCCGACAGGACGACGCGGTGGTCGCCGTGCCCGCGCAGCGCCGCCCCGCGGAGGCGGGCCCCCCCGGCGATGTCGAGGCCGTCGGGCCGCTCGACGACCCGCGCCCCCAGGGCCCCGAGGAGATCGGCCACCGCGGCGAGGCGGTCCGATTCCTTGACCCGCAGCTCGGCGGCGCCCCGAATGCGGGTGGGGCCCTCGGCGACGGCGGCGAGCACGGCGAGCACCGGCAGCTCGTCGACGAGGCCCGGCACCGCCTCGGGGGGGATGTCCACCCCGCGCAGGCGCCCCGGGCGCACGCGCACGGTGCCCGTCGGCTCCGCCGCCTCGCCCCCGGGCCGCGCCTCGACCCGCGCCCCCATCGCCCGCAGCACCGCCAGGAAGCCGGTGCGCGTCGGGTTGAGCGACACGCCCTCCACCGTGACCTCGCTGCCGGGCACGAGCGCCGCCGCCGCCAGCAGGAAGGCCGCCGAGCTGGGGTCGCCGGGCACCGCCAGGGGACGGCCGCGCAGGCGGGCCGGGCCGGCGACGGCGACCGCCTCCCAGCCGGGGCGTCCCGGCAGGGGGCGCGCCTCCACCGGCACCCCCATCGCCCGGAACAGGCGCTCGGTGTGGTCCCGGCAGCCCCGGGGCTGGCGCACCTCGGTGCGGCCCCCGGCGGCCAGCCCGGCGATCAGCAGGGCCCCGCGCACCTGGGCCGAGGCGACGGGCACCTCGTGGACGACGCCGCGCAGCGGGCCGCCGCGCACCGCCAGGGGCAGGCGCTCGGCCGGGCCCTCGAAGCGGGCCCCCATGCGGGCGAGGGGGCCGGTGACCCGGCCCATGGGCCGGCGGCGCAGGGAGGCGTCCCCGTCGAGGCGCGCCGTCCGCCCCGGCGCGGCGTGGCCCGCCAGCGCGCCGAGGAGCAGCCGCGCCGTCGTGCCGGAATTGCCGCAGTCGAGGGGGCTGGCGGGCGGGTCGAGGCGCCCGCCCCGCACCCGCGCCCGGGAGCCGTCGCGGTCGACGGCCACCCCGAGCGCCCGCAGGACCCGCTCGGTGCTCGCCACGTCGGCGCCGGCGGGCAGGCCGGAGATCTCGGTGATCCCCTCGGCCAGGGCGCCGAAGATCAGCGCCCGGTGGGCGACGGACTTGTCGCCGGGCACCCGCACCCGGCCGCGCAGGGGGCCGTCGGCGGGAAGCAGCTTCACGGGGTCGCGTCCTCCTCGGGCAGCTCGACCACCGCCCCGAGGCGCCGGAAGCGCGCCGCCCGGTCGCGGCGCAGGCCGTCGGCGTCGAGACCGCGCAGTTCCCCGAGGTGACGGGCGAGGGCCTCGCCCAGCGCCGCGACGGCGCCCTCGGGATCGCGGTGGGCCCCGCCCGGGGGCTCGGGGATCACCTCGTCGACGACGCCGAGCCGCCGGCAGTCCGCCGCCGTCAGCCCCAGCGCCGCCGCCGCCTCGGGCCAGGCCGCCCGGTCCCGCCACAGGATCGCCGCGCAGCCCTCCGGCGTGATCACCGAGTAGGTCGCGTGCTCCAGCATGAGCACCCGGTTGCCCACCGCGATGGCCAGGGCCCCGCCGCTCCCC
>WGAH01000882.1 GCA_015489145.1 Deltaproteobacteria bacterium | reverse complement strand
CTCCAGGTGGAGATGAGTCGACAGGCCTCGGCGGTGGAGGACGCGGACATGGCCGAGGCGGCGATGACGCTGAGCGAGACGAGCACGGCCTTCTCGGCGGCGCTGCAGGTGGTGGCGGCGGCCCGCGGCACGCCGCTGTTCTCGCTGTTGTAGCGCCCGCGGGGTCGGGACGCGGGGCGGCCGGGGCGATCCCCCGGCCGCCCTCGTCGTGGACGGCGTTCCCGCTTGCCGGATCGGCGCCGCGGGCCGGGTGGGAAGCATCGTGGGAAAGCAAGGCGTAACGCGCGCTCACGCGCATTTCTCGGGCCGGGGCTCAACAAGTTTCGGACACCATCCGACGAATGAAGGCGAGGCAGGAGGCAAGGGGCCACGGCCTCAGCAACCAACAGGAGCAACAGGGGTAGCACCATGGCTCTCACCGTTCGCACCAACATCTCGGCGATGGTCGCCGCGGATCGCCTCGGCCAGACCAACAAGTCGCTGTCGAAGACCGTCGAGCGCATCTCCAGCGGCCTGCGCGTCGTGAGCGCGGCCGACGACGCCGCCGGCCTCGGCGTGGCCACCAACCTCGACACCGCCGCGACGAGCACCCGGCAGGCCATCCGCAACTCGAACGACGGCATCTCGGTCATCCAGACCGCCGAGGGCGCCGCCGACGAGGTCACCGACATCCTCCAGCGCATGCGCGAGCTGGCCGTCGAGAGCAGCTCGGAGACCCTCGCCGACACCGAGCGCGGCTACATCCAGGACGAGTTCGCGCAGCTCTCCAAGGAAATCGCCCGCATCGCGTCCGTGACCGAGTTCAACGGCACGCAGCTCGCCGACGGCACCACCACCTCCATCGACGTGCAGGTCGGCATCCAGAACGCGGCGTCGAGCCGCATCAGCATCACGCTGGGCGACCTGACGACCACCACGCTGGGCGTCGGCACCGCCGACATCAGCATGGACAGCGTCACCGCGGCGCAGGCGGCGATCGACGCCATCGACAGCGCCCTGGACTCGGTCAACGGCTACCGCTCGGACCTCGGCGCGGTGCAGAACCGCATCGACTCGGCGATCAACAACTCCGAGACCTACGCCGAGAGCCTGTCGAGCGCGTCCAGCCAGATCATGGACGCCGACTTCGCCACCGAGACCGCCGACATGACCCGCCTGCAGATCATGCAGCAGGCCGGCGTCGCCGCCCTCGGCCAGGCGAAGGCGATGAACCAGGTCGTCGTCTCGCTGCTCCAGTAGCGCGGAGCGGGGCGCCGCCCGGCTCCCCGGGGCCGGGCGGCGCATCTGCGCCACCTCCGGCGGCACCGTGAGGGAATCCCATGGGCATCCAGGTTGACGGACTCTTCTCGGGCATCGACACCACCAGCCTCATCGAGAGCCTGGTCGAGGTCTACTCGACGCCCCAGCAGAACTACGAAGACAAGATCACGGACCTGGAGTCGAAGCAGGACAAGCTCAGCGAGCTGGTGTCGCTCATCGAGGACTTCCAGACCAGCCTCGAAGACATCGAGGACACCTCCGACCTGATGGCCTACAGCGTCGACTATGCCGACAACGACGCGCTCACGGCGGAGGTCGACGGCGGCGCGGTGGCGGGAACCTACACGGTGGAGGTCACCCAGGTCGCCCAGTCCGAGATGGAGGTCAGCCAGGCCTTTTCGGACGCGAGCACCGACGGGCTGCTCGCCACCGGCACGCTCACGGTGACCTACGGCACCACGAGCACCGACATCACCGTCGACTCCACGATGAGCCTCGCCGATCTCGCCGACGCCATCGACGGCGTCGAGGGCGTGACCGCCTACGTGATGGACACCGGGGACGCCACCTCCCCCTACCGCCTCGTCGTGCAGGGTGAGGACACCGGCGCCGACTACACCATCGACATCGACACGAGCGGGCTGACCGGCAGCGGCCTGGTGCCGTCCTTCACCGAGCAGGTCTCGGCCCAGGACGCCCAGCTCTCGATCAACGGCGTGTCGATCACCTCCTCGTCCAACACCGTCGCCGACGCGGTGCCGGGGATCACCCTCACCCTGAGCGACACGACGACCTCGGCGGTGGAGCTGACGGTCAACCTCGACGCGGACGGCGTCGAGGAGAACGTGCAGGCGATGGTGGACGCCTACAACGCCATCATCGACTACATCGACGAGAACAGCCAGTACGACGCCGACACGGGTGAGCGGGGCGACTTCGTCGGCGAGAGCAGCGTCCAGCGGGTCGGCATCGGGCTTCGCACCGCGCTCACCAGCCAGTTCGACCTCGGCCAGGACTACGAGGCGCTGAGCCAGATCGGCATCGCCACGGACAAGAGCGGCACGCTCTCCATCGACTCCGACACCTTCCAGGACGTGCTCACCACCGACCCGGGGCAGGTCGCCAACCTGTTCACGGGCAGCGGCGGCTTCATCGAGAACATGCTCAGCCGCCTCGACGTCTACATCGACCCCTACGAGGGCTCCCTGGAGACGCGCATCGACTCCATCGACGATCGCATCGACGACCTGCAGGACATCGTCGACGAGTACGACGATCGCATCGCCGCCTACGAGGAGCGGCTTCGCGAGCAGTTCACCGCGATGGAGTCCCTCCTCGGCAGCCTGCAGTCGTCCTCGACCTACCTCTCCTCGCTCATCTACAGCGGGTGAGCGGGCATTTCCCTCTCTCGGAACCCACCACGGAGCGATCGATGAACCCGACCCACCGCTACCGTACCGTCCTCACCGAGTCCGCCAGCAAGGAGGACCTCGTCGTGCTCAGCTACGAGGCGCTGCTGCGCTTCGAGGGCGAGGCGCGCGAGGCCTTCGCCCGCGGCGACGTCGCGGAGGGACGGCGGCTGCTCGCCAAGGCCCGGGCGATCATCGGCGAGCTGCTCGCGGCCCTCGACCCCGAGCCGGCGCCGGAGCTGGTCGGCAACCTCGACCGCCTCTACCGATGGATGACCGTCGAGCTCGCCGAGGCGGGCTTCCACAAGGACGAGCGCCGCATCGCGCCGGTCATGCGGGTGACGGAGCGGCTCCTCGACGGCTTCCACCGCGCCTTCCGGAACGCGGCGTGAGGGCCGACCCCGCCGCGGTCGTCGCCGCCCTCTGCGATCTCGCGGCGGCCCTTCGCGCGGACCAGCCGGTCGGGCCCGCGGAGGTGCGGTGCGTCGTGGCCGACCTGGAGGCCGCCCTGGACGGGGAGCTCGACCCGCGGCAGGCGAAGGCCCTCGCGGAGGCGGTCGAGGCGCTCACCGAGGCCGCGGCGCGGCGGCGCGACGCCATCGGCGAGCGCCTGCGGCGCGCGCGGCGCGGGCGGCGGGCGCTGCACGGCTACGCGCGGGGCGCCGGACGACGGGGTGGGCTCCGCCGCAGTCGCCGGGCCTGAACCGGCCCTCAAGGCCTCGGCCCGCCGTCCGAAGGGGCGGCGGGAGTCGCCATGCGCCACCTCGTCCGCACCGTTCTCACCGCGATCACCCTGGCTGGGCTCGGCCCGGCGCGCGGGCACCCGGCCCGCGCCGGGGAGCCGGAGGCCTCGCCGGCGGACCGGGCGCTGGCCGAGGCGGCGGCGACGGACAGGGCGCCGGGCGGGGCGACGGGCGGCCGGGACGCGGAGCAGGGTTTTCGCGCCGGCCTGCGCCTGGTCGGCGAGCAGTGGCAGGATCCGGCCCTGGTGCGCCCCTACGGGGCGGCCCGCCTGATGGCCGCGGGTTTCGCCGGGCTGGACCTCACGCGCCGGCTCGGCGCCGAGATCGAGGCGGGCTACCTCCGCAACACCCTGCGGCCCGGCGTGACCGACTTCTACGACGGCACCTTCGTCGCCTCTCCCGTGAGCTTCCTCGCCCTCGCGCGCACCGGCGGCCCGAACGCGGTGCTCTACGCCGGCGGCGGCCCGGTGCTCACCGTGTTCACCGCCACCGACGAGGTGGGGACGGTGACCGGGACCAAGGTGGGCTACGACCTGCGCGCCGGCGCGCGCATCCACACCGACCTCGTGCAGCCCTCCCTCGTCCAGGAGGGCGGGGTGCGCGGCGTCGACTTCGAGATCCTGCTGAGCCGAAGGCAGCACCAGGCCTTCGGCGTGGGGCAGGGGTTCAACCTGTCGGCCTGGCGGCTGGCCGTCGGCCTGGTGGCGAGGATGTGAGGTGAGGCTGGGGCCTTCGATCGCCGCGCTGCTCGCCTGGGGGCTCGGAGGCGGGCCCGCCCGCGGCGACACCCGCGTGCTGGCGCGCGTGCGGGCCGGCGCCGAGGCCCGGGCCGTCGTCCTCCCCCGGGTGAACCGGTCGTGGGACGAGGCCCTGGTGCGCGACTGCGAGGTCGACCTCGCCGGCGAGCTGGAGCGCTACCGCGACGACGTCGTGCGGCGCGTCGACGTGAGCCGGGAGCAGCCCTGCGTGTGGCTCGTCCGCGTGGCCCTGCGGGACCCCGCCGCCGCGCGCCTCGAGGTTCGGGCGGCGGACGGGGTGGTCTGGTTCGGCGTCGCCGACGCCGTGGTGGCCGACGGGGAGGCGGAGGCGCCGCCGCCCGTCCCGGTGGCGGCCCTGTTCGCCGGCGCGCCCGACGCGGAGGAGAGGCCCGACCCCCTGCCGCCGCTGGTCTTCCTGCACGGCGACGCCCTCGCCGCGGGCACGGACCCCCGCGCGCGGCCCCCGACCCTGCTCCGCGGCCCGGACTGGCTCGGCCCGAGCAGCCTGGCGGCGGTGGACGAGGAACGGGGACGCCTCGTCGCCGCCACGTCGCGGGTCGCCGCCGGGCAGGCCGAGTTCCGCATCGCGCTGCACTACCTGGACATGGGCCTGGCGCGCGAGGCGTGGGCCTACCTCGAGCGTCCCGAGATCGCGTCGGCGGGACTGCCCGCCCGGGACCTCGCCCTCGCCCGCGCCCGGGCGGCCCTCGCCACCGGGCGCTGGGAGCGGGCGAGGGAAGCCCTGCGGGCGGCGTGGGAGGCCGGGGCCGAGGATGGGGCCGTCGCCGAGGGGATGGCGCTGGTGAGCCTCGGTTCCGGCGACCCGCCGCCGGCGCTGGCGGCCAGGGTTCTCGCCGGCGCCTCGGCCAGTCCGCGGGAACGCCTCCTCGCCGGCGAGCTGCTCCAGCGGGCCGGGCGCTACCGGGAGAGCCTGCCGTTGCTTCGCGCCGCGCGGGAGACGCTGGGCTCGGACGCCCCGCGGGAGCTCTGCCTGCGCCTCGGGGACGCCTGGTACGTGAGCGGCGACCTCGACCGGGCGGACCGGGCCTGGGACTGCGCGCCTCCCGCCCTCGGCGTGATCCGCAAGACCATGGCCGAGATGGTCCTCCGCGACCCGGGCGAGTGGCCGCGCGCCGTGCCCGCCCTGGTCGGCCGGGCGGCCCACCGCGACGAGGCGGGCGCCGAGGCCCTCTACCTCCTCGGCCAGGTGGACGCGACCGTCGGCAGCATGGCGGACGCCCTGTCCGAATACGGGCTGATCATGCGGGAGTTCCCGGAGCGCGCCCGCGAATCCGACGTTCCCGAGCGCTTCTGGGCCCTCTACGCCGACTACGTGCAGGCCCTCGCGCAGCGGCGGCTGTGGATGCGGGTCGCGGCGGTGCACGAGGTCAACTGGCACCCGCTGGTCCTGCGGGCGGTGGACGACCCGGCCCCGCTCCTGGCGGTGGTGGACGCCTACGAGGAACTCGGGCTCCCGGAGAAGGCCCTCGTGGTGTTGCGGGACGTCACCGCGGCCTCCGAGGCCCTCGGCATCGACGACCGGGCGTCCCTGCTGCGCCTGGCGCGGCTCTACGAGCGCACGGGCAACTACGAGGACGGGCTGGCGACGCTGGAATTCCTGCGGAAGCGCCCGCTCGGCCGCGAGGAGCAGGGGGAGGCCTGGATGGTGGAGGCCCGGCTTCAGGTGGGCGCCGGAAACCCGGAGGCGGCGGCGCGGGCCCTGCGGCGGGCCGCCCTGGTCCCGGGCCTCCGGGACCGGGCCTCGCTGGCCCTGGCCGTCCTGGAGGCGGAGCAGGGGGACTGCGGCCGCTCGGTGCCCTTCCTGAAGCAGTTCCTCGCTTCCGACAAGGGGGCGCGGCTGGCGGAGGGGCCCGAGCCCTGGCTGGCCCTCGCCCGGTGCCTCACGGCGGCGGGCGACCTCGACGGGGCCGCCTGGGCGGCGCGGGAGGCCAGCGGGCGGAGCCCCTCCATCGACGAGTCCCGCTACGCCCTCTGGCTGGCGGTGGTCGCGGACGGCTGGCGCGACCCGGCGATGGTGGAGGCGCTGGAGGCCGAGGACGACATCTGGGGACGGCTGGCGCGGGAGTACCGGGCGGCCCGGGAGTTCGACCGGAAGCTGCGGGAGGCCGGGCGCTAGCCACCGGGTGCGGCCGCGGAAGACATCGGTAGAACCGAGGCTCACGCGACACATGGGGCGAGGCCTCGATTTTTTTCGCCGGGGCCCTCAACCTCGGCAGCCGGCGACCGAAAGGGGGGCTGGCGATGCGGGCGAACAGGCCCGCCGCCGGAGGCCAGTCATGTCAGGGTTCCTCTTCGACGCGCTTCACCAGAGCCTCGGGCGGGTTCTCGACCTCCGGCAGGCGCAGCACGCGCTCACGGCCTCCAACATCGCCAACGCCGACACGCCGGGCTACCGCGCCCGGGTGATCCCCTTCGACAGGGTTCTCGACGAGGTCTTCGCCGGGGTGGGCCCGGAGGGCCCCGACGAGGTCGCCATGCGGCGGACGAACCCCCGGCACGTCGGAGCGGCCGACCTGGGGCCCGACGCGGTGGAGGTCGAGGAGCTGGAGCCGACGCCCTGGTCCCTGGACGGCAACTCGGTCGTTCCCGAGCGGGAAACCATGCGTCTCAAGGAGAACGCGATGATGTTCGAGGCCGTGAGCCGCGGGTTGAGCCAGCGCCTCGCGCTGCTGCGCTACGCCGCCAGCGACGGCAAGGGGGCGGCATGAGCCTCCTCGACGCCCTCGGCATCGCCGCCAGCGGCCTCACGGCCCAGCGCATCCGGCTGGAGACGGTCTCGTCCAACATGGCCAACGCCCGGACCACGCGCACCCCCGAGGGCGGCCCCTACCGCCGCAAGGTGCCGGTCTTCGAGGCCGAGCCCGTCCGGGGCACCGGCTTCGGCGGCGCGCTCCAGCGGGAGCTGGCGCGGGTGGAGGTGCGCGAGGTCGTGGCGGCCGGCGGCGAGACCCAGATGGTCTACGACCCGACCCACCCCGACGCCAACGCCGACGGCTACGTCGAGTACCCGGACGTCAACGTGCTCGAGGAGATGGTCGACCTGATGACGACGGCGCGCACCTACGAGGCGAACACCAACGTCATCTCGGTGACGATGCAGATGGCGGATTCCGCCCTCAACATCGGGAGGTAGGGATGTCGGTGGGGCCGATCTCGAACGCTTCGCGGGCGCTGGACGCCTACCGGGCCCAGGCGCGGCAGGCGACGGAGAAGCGGGCGGAGGGCGGGGGCTTCGCCGACCGCATGGAGGCGGCGATCCGCAGCGTCAGCGACCGCCAGGTCCACGCGGACGCGGAGCTGGAGAAACTCGCCCGCGGCGACGGCACCGACATCCACCGGACGATGATCGCCCTGCAGGAGGCCGACGTGTCGCTCCGCACGATGGTGGCGGTTCGCGACAAGGTCGTCGAGGCCTACCAGCAGATCATGAACATGACGATTTGAGCGCCCGGGCGCGGCGCGAGCGGCTGAAGACCCGGCGGGGCGGTGCGGGCCCCGGCCGGGGTCTTTTCGCGTGAGTCGCGTGAGCGAGCGTTCGCGCGGATGTTTCGCGGAAAGTTGCGCCGGGCGCTCAAGCGGGGAGGGCGACGACCGATAGGGCGGGCGCGGGGCGAGTCGGCCTCGGTTCGAGGGACGCGACGTGAGCGGAATGGTCAGCCAGCTTCGAAGCTTCATCGAGCGGCTCGAGCCCCGCCAGCGCATGCTGCTCGGCGTGGCCGCCGCGCTCTCCCTCGGGGCCGTGCTCTGGGTGGGAAGCTGGAGCCTCTCCTCGCGCTACGTCGAGGTCTTCCACGCCTCGGACCCCGGCGAGATCCAGGACGTCGCCGCCGCCCTCGACGCGCAGCGGATCCCCTACGAGATCGCCGCGGACGGGCGGAGCATCTCGGTGCTGCCCCAGGACGAGGGCCGCGCGCGCATCGCCGGGGCCTCGGTGGGCAAGGTGCAGGGGGCGGAGATCCTCGACGCCCTCGACTACGGCACCTCGCCCCAGCGCGAGCGCTGGGCCTACCAGCGCGCCCTCCAGGGCGAGCTCGCCCGCACGATCATGTCGCTGGAGGAGGTCGACCAGGCCCGGGTCCACCTCGTGCTGCCGGAACGGGACGTGTTCCTGCGGGACGACGGCGAGAGCTCGGCGAGCGTCACGGTGCGCCTCGCGCCGGGCGCGCGCCTGTCCAAGGCCCAGGTTCGCGGGATCACCGCGCTGGTCTCCGGCGCCGTCAAGGGGCTTTCGGCCGACAACGTCGTGCTGGTGGACCACACCGGCAAGCTCATCGCCGGCCCCTCGACCGGGGAGGACGAATTCGGGCTCGCGCCGAACCTCGTCGCCCTGCGGCAGCAGGAGGAGAACCGCACGCGAAACGCGATCCTCGCGGCGCTCACGCGGGTCTTCGGCTCGGCCCGGCACATCTCGGTCGGCGTGACCGCCGAGGTGGAGACCGCCTCGGTGGAGCGCACCCGGCGCAGCCAGGACCCGGACAGCCAGGTGGTCGTCTCGGAGGTCGTCCACGAGCAGTCCAGCGACGACACCACCCCCGGCGGCGTGCCGGGGACCGCCAGCAACCTGCCCGAGCAGCCGGCCACCGCCTCGGCGGGCCGGACCAGCAGCAGCGCGAGCAGCGAGCAGCGCCTCAACTACGACTACAGCTCGGTGGAGGAGCACAGCGTCGAGCACCCGGGCAAGGTCAAGCGCCTCAGCGTCGGGGTGGTGGTGGACGCCGACAAGGTGCGGGAGCTGGTGGAGGCGATGGCCGGCGACGGCGAGGCGGACACCGGGGCCCTCCGCAAGACCCTGGAGCAGCGCATCGAGGACACGGTGCGGGTGGCGATGGGCTACGACGAGGAGCGGGGCGACGTCGTCGAGGTCTCCTTCCTGCCCTTCTCGGAGCCCGACGAGATCGCGACCGCCGGCGTGCCCGAGGGCGGCGAGGCGTGGCGGGATCTCGTCCCCTACGGCGTCGCGCTCCTCGGCCTGCTGCTGTTCTTCGGCGTCGTCGCGCGGCCCCTGGTCCAGACGGCGACCCGCCTGCCGCCCCCCAACTCCGCCGGCGAGCTCGAGGACGGCGAGCAGCCGGCGCGGCTGGAGGGCGGCGAGGGCTCGGCGGAGGGCGTCGACGAGGCCGTCGAGGAAGCGGAGCGACCCGGCTATCGCCTCGCGGAACGGCTCCGCTCGATGGTCGACAACTACGAGTCCGTCGAGGCGCACGAACTCAACCAGCTCGTCCGCCTCGAGGAGGAGACCACCGCGCAGGTGCTGCGGCGGTGGATCCGCAACGGCTGAGCGGGCCGGGAGGGGACGAGGATGGCGCAGGCGGCCAAGGTGGAGCAGGAGCTGAGCGGCGTGCAGCGCGCCGCGATCCTCATCATGTACCTCGACCGGGAGGTGGCCCGCTCGCTGCTGCAGAGGCTCGACGACGACGACGTCGCCGCCGTGGGCCTGGCGATGGGCACCATCGAGAACGTCGACAGCGAGACCATCGAGGACATCGTCGCCGACTTCGTGCGCGATCTCCACGAGGTCAGCGTGATGCCGCGCTCGGGCATCGAGTACGTCACCGGCGTGCTGCCCGAGGTGCTCGACGAGCGGCGCCGCAAGGAGCTGTTCCCGGCGATCCAGCGCCGGGTGAGCAAGGAGTTCGAGCAGTTCATCGCGATGCGGGCGCCGATCAGCGTGGCGGCCATCCTCCGCAACGAGCACCCCCAGACCCAGGCCGTCGCCCTGGCGCTCATGGGGCCGGAGAACGCCGCCCGCGTCATGCGCTACCTCTCCGACGAGGACGCGGCGGACGTCACCCTCCGCATGGCTCGGCTGCGGCGCATCCCGGGCGAGCTCGCCGACGACGTGATGAACGCGATCCGCGAGGCCCTCGGCCGCCAGGACGACCACCTGGAGGTCGGCGGCATCGACCGGACCGCCCGGGTGCTCGCGCGCATGAGGCGCAAGGAGAACGGCCGCATCCTCGACGACCTCGCCGACGCCGACGTCGACCTGGCCGACTCGATCCGGCGGCGCATGGTCCTGTTCGACGACCTCGCGGCCCTCAACAACCTGGCCGTGCAGGTGGTGCTCAAGCACATCGAGCGGGACGACCTGGTGCTCGCCCTCAAGGGCGCCTCGCCGGAGCTCGTGGACCTGTTCCTGTCCAACGTCTCGAGCCGGGCCGCCGAGGACATCCGCGAGGAGATGGAGATCATGGGCCCGGTGGGCCGCGCCCGCATCCGGCAGGCCCAGGAGCGCATCGTCGCCGCGGCGGTGCGGCTGGCCGAGGAGGGCTCGATCTACCTGCCGGTCGGCGGGGACGACGGCGACGACGAGGAGGACGAGTAGGTGTCGAGCTTCGTCCCCCTCCGGGAGCTCGTCGCCGGCGGGGCGCCGGAGGAACGCCCGGTGCCGGTGCCCTGGCCCCGGCACGAGGCGGTCGCCGTGGAGATCCCCGCCCGAAACGCGCCGGATCCCGATCAGGGTGGGGTGGAGCCGCCGCCCGCGGAGGCGGAGGAGGCCCCGCCCGAGGAGGCCGTCGCGGCGGAGCCGCCGGCGGAGCCGCCGGCGGAACCGGCGCTGACGGAGGCGGACCTGGAGGCGGCCCGGCGCGAGGGTTTCGAGGCGGGGCGGCGGGCGGCCGAGGAGGAGCTGGGGCCGGTGCGCCGGGCCCACGAGGCCGAGCGCGAGCGCCTGGCCGCCCTGGCGGAAGGCATCGAGGCCCTGCGGGACGGCATGGCCGAGGAGATCCGCGGCGGCCTCGGCGCCCTCGTCGTCGAGGTGGTCCGGGTGCTCGTCTCGGAAGACGAGGCCCTGCGCGTGGCCCTCCTGGAGCGGCGGATCGGCGAGCTCGCCGCCGAGGTGGCCGCCGGGGCCCGCGTCCGGCTGCTCGTGGCGCCGGCGGACCTCGAGCGGGCCCGGGAGGCGGTGGGGGCCCGGG
>WGAH01000881.1 GCA_015489145.1 Deltaproteobacteria bacterium | reverse complement strand
GCCGACCACCTGCGACAGCAGCTCCGGATCGCCGACGACCGGCGGCGGGCGGGTGTCGGTGCGCGCCCGGCGGCGCGCGCTGGGGGAGGGCGAGCTGCCGCCCCTGCCGGCGGGGGAGTGGATCGAGGTCGTCTTCGCCGACGACGGCCCGGGCATTCCGCCGGAGCACCTCGACCGCGTCTTCGAGCCCTACTTCACCACCCGGGAGACCGGCCACGGCCTCGGCCTCGCCACCGTCCACGGCATCGTCACCCGGCACGGCGGGCACGTCTCGGTGAGCAGCGAGCCCGGGGCCGGGACGCGCTTCCAGATCCTGCTGCCGGCCGGGGAGGGCGAGGCGGGCGAGGCCGATCGGCCCGGCGCCGCGCCCGCGGCCTCCCCCACCTTTTCCGGCCTGCGGGTGCTCGTCATGGACGACGAGCCGGCGATTCGCAAGCTGATGGAGCGCATTCTCGCGCGCCTCGGCTGCGAGAGCGTCGTCGTGGAGCACGGCGAGGCGGCCCTGGCGCGCTGCCGGGAGGCGAGCGCCGAGGGCCGGCCCTTCGACGTGGCCATTCTCGACCTCACCGTCCGCGGCGGCATGGGCGGCATCGAGGCCGCGCGCCAACTGGGCACCTGCGCCCCCCCACGCCCGCGGCTGGTGGCGGCGAGCGGCTACAGCGACCACGAGGCCTTCGCCGACCCGGCCGCCTACGGCTTCGAGGGCGCCCTGCCCAAGCCGATCACCCCCGCCGCCGTCGAGGCGGTGCTCCGGGCGGTGCTGTCGGGCTGAGCGCCGCCTACAGCCAGACGGGATCGCGGCCCAGCGCGATGCGCAGGCCGTGCAGCGCGTGGGCGGAGTCGCCCACCAGGTCGAGGTAGAGCTGGTAGTCCTGCTTCTCGATTTCGGGCAGCCTGCGCCAGGCGCCTTCCCGGTTGAGCCCCTCGACGGTCAGCGCGATCTGCGTGGCCGCCCCGGCGAGGAGGCGCTGCTGCTCCTCGTCGGGGGTGTAGAAGCCCATCGCGGCGAGCTTTTCCATGCTCTCGAGCCAGTGCCCGGTGAACTTGAGGCGCTGGGCGAGCAGCCGCAAGCCGTGCTCGGGATTGTCCTGGGCCGTCTCGTCGTAGAGCTGCAGCTCGTGGGGCAGGCGGTAGAACAGCAGCGGCACCTGGGCCTCGACGATGGCGCGGTCCTCGGGGCGGCCGAAGCCGCGGGCCACGGCGTAGGCGGTGCCCTGGAGGAGGTGGGCGCCGCCGCAGGTGTAGGCGAAGATGCCCTGGCCCTTCTTCTCGAAGTCGGCGCCGGCCTTCATCGCGTCGACCATGAAGGCGCTCTCCTTGTCGAGCACGATGGCCGTGAAGCTGGTGAGGGCGTCGAGGCTGGCCGGCGTGCCGTCCACGGCCACCCAGCGCAGGTCGGGGGGCGCCCAGGCGGCCAGCGCCTGCAGCGACCAGGGCACGTCGTTGGGCGAGGCGTAGGAGGCGTGGTTGCGCGCCGGGTCGATGTAGCTCCGCACGACGGTGGCGCGGTACAGGTCGGCGAGCAGGAAGGTGCGCCCCTCGACGACCACCGCCCGGTTGGGGTCGGCGTTCACCTCGGTGAGCAGCTTGAGCATCTGGTCGGCGTGCGGCTGGATGCGCTGGCGAAGCGTGCCCTTGGGGAAGCGGATCAGCGTGTGGCCGCGGACCTCGTCGAGGGCCGCGTAACGCGAGAACAGCAGGTCCACCGCCGGCGTCCCGTCGCGGGCGGCGAAGCCGATCCCCCGGGCCATGATGCCGTGCCCCATCGCCCAGGGGTTGTCCGGGTCGCTGGCCCAGCGGTCGACGATGCCGCCGAGGCGCTCCATCGTGCGCTCGATGGCGGGGGTGGCCTCGAGGGGGACGGGCACGGTCAGCGCGTCGGTGGGGCGCACCGGCTGGAGCCGGTCGATGGTGTCGAGGGTCCACACCCGCGGCTCGGCGGGCTGCCCGGCGGCCTTCGGCGCGGGCTTCGCCGGGGAGGCCGGTTCCGCCGGGGCCTTCGCCGGGGCCTTCGCCGGGGCCGCGGCGTCGCCGGCGTCTTCGGCCGGGCCGCCGCAGGCCGCCAGCAGGAGCGCCAGCAGCGCGGCCTTCACGGGGTCTCGCCTTCCTGCTCGGCGCGCTGGGCCTCGTCGGCGAGGTACTGCAGCACGTCCACCTGCTTGATGCGGTCGTCGTTGGTGTAGAAGACGATGCCCTCGCGCACGGCGATGCGCTGGCGGAACAGCGGGTCGTCGATGGCCCGGGCCTTGAAGTCGAGCTTGCCGGGCTTCTTGAACTTGTAGACCCAGCCGGTGTCGGTGACGACCCAGAGCCTGCCCTCCTCGTCGAGGGTGAGGTCGACGTCCTCCCAGCCCTCGCCGAGGATGCGGTCGTCGATGACGGTGCCGTAGCGGAAGCCGTCGGGGTCGTAGCGCACGATGTGGTCGCCGAAGGCGAGGAGCAGCCGACCCTTTCGGGACACCTCGGCGGCGTTGGGGGTGCCGTCCTCGACCTTCCAGCGGGCGACCTCCTCGCTGTCGAGGGTGTAGGCCACCGCCTCGTTCTTGATGATCGCCACCAGCCACTCCCGCTGGGGCACCCAGCACAGGTAGGCCTGCCCGCCGAGCTTGGGCTCGGGGGCCTTGCGCGTCTCGACCTTCCAGCCGATGAGCAGGTGCCCGTCGGCGTCGTAGACCTGGATGCGGCCCAGGGCGTCCAGCGCCGCCCAGCGGTCGGTTTCCTTGCCGGGGATCAGCTCGACGTCGAGGGGGTTCGTCCACTCGCCGGGGCCCTCGCCGGGGCGGGCGCCGGCGACGTACCAGGGGCGCCCGACCTGGAACCAGGTGTTGCTGATGTCGGGCTCGGGGGCGCCGTACTGGTGGATCGGCTTGCCGTTCTCGTCGAAGACCTGGATGCGGTTGTTGGCGGTGTCGGCCACGTAGACGTTGTTGTAGCGGTCGATCTCGATGGCGAGGGGCTCGTCGAAGCCGCGCAGGGCGCCGGGTTCCCAGCCGGGCTGCCCCCAGTAGCCGACGTTGCGGTTGCCGCCGCTGACCAGCTCCTGGTAGGCGGAAAAGATCTCGACCAGCTCCCGCAGCTCGGCCTGGCGCTCGCCGGTCTCGCGCAGGGCCGCCAGCTCGATGGCGGGAATCGCGTTGGGGTCCTTGAGCTTGCGGAGGGCGACCAGCGCCTTGTCGACGGGCCGGATCGCCTGGGCCCGGTAGCCCGGCGGCACGAGCTGGAGCACCCGCGGGCGCAGCCACTCGGGGCCGTCGGCGGCCACGTCCATCAGGAAGGCCAGGGCGTCGCGGTCGCCGTACTCGGCGGCCTTGTAGCGGGCGTAGGCGTCCTCGATGGCCTGGTCGAGCTCGCCCTGGAGGCGCTGGGCCTCGCGGCCCTGGAGCCACTTGTCGAGGCGGGCGCCCTGGTCGCCGAGGGGGTAGTTCACCGCCACCTCGGCGATGGCGAGGTCGCTGGTGACGATGCCCTCGTAGACCTCGTCGAAGCGCAGGCGGATCGTGCGGCCGGTGATGCCGTGCAGGGGCACGTCCACCCGCTGCACCTCGTCGAGGAGGTGCAGGGGCTCGCCCTGTTCCTTTCCGTCGACGAGCACCGTGACCACCTTGGGCCGGGAGGACTCGCGAAAGCTGCGGGAGCCGTGGGAGAGGTCGCCGGGCCAGAAGCTGATGCCGTCGAGCTTCGTCGGTCGGTCGAGCTGGATCTCGAGCCACTCCCCCTCGCCGTAGGAGGCCGCGCCCTCGGCCCAGCTCGTCTGCAGCAGGCCGTCGAAGGCGAGGTCGGCGCCGCGGGGCTCGCCGGTGTCCTTGACCGAGGAGGCGGCGGGGCCGCGGGCGAAGGCGAGGGAGGAGAGGGCGAGGACGAGGGGCAGCATGCGGTTCCTCCGGGCCGGCGGGGGCCGCCGGGCGTGCATGGCGTGATAGCCAGTTGAGGTGCGCTTCTCCAGGTTCCTCTCCGCAACCCTCCTCGGCCTCCTCGCCCTCCCGGCGGGGGGCGCCGCCGTCCAGGTCGACCTCCACCTCGACACGCCCACCCAGATGCTCGTCCACGGGCTTCCCTTCGATGCGCCGAGCGGGCTCGAGGGCGGGCTGGCGCAGCTCCGGGCCGGCGGCACGAACCTGCCGGTGATGGTGCTGTGGCCGCCGCGCAAGGGCGACCACCTCGCCCGGGCGCGGGCCCTGCTCGACGAGGTGGAGGCCGAGGCGGCCCGCCTCGACGGGGTGCGGATC
>WGAH01000880.1 GCA_015489145.1 Deltaproteobacteria bacterium | reverse complement strand
GTGCCCTTCTTCTGGACGGTGATCTTCCCCGCCATCGGCATCCCCCTCTGGATCAAGGGCCGCCGCCGCGCCCTGGCGAAGCTCGAGGCCCTGGAGCGCGGCGCCGCCGCTCCCGCCGAAATCGTCGAGGTCTTCCGCGACGGCTCCGTCGAGATCAACGGTCGGAACCCGTGGATGATCGTCTACACCTTCGAGACCGCCGACGGCCGGCGCGTCGAGGGGCGGGTGCGCGGCTGGGAGCCCGAGAACCGCGACCGGGAGCGCGGCCAGGCCCTCTGGGCGGTCTACGTGCGCGAGGACCCGGAGCGGAACGCGATCTGGCCGCCGATCCGCTGAGCGGGCGCCCTCTTGCCTCGGGCCGCCCGGTGGATAGACCCGGCATCCTCCAGGGGGCTGGAGGGAGGAGGCGCCATGCCCGCCCGCGTCGGAGCCGCCGTGTCCACCCGCGACGAGACCTGTCGCATCTTCCGCAACGACCTGCTCGAAGCGGGCTCGCACGTCCACCCGGCCGTGCCGGTCGTGCTCTACGTCCCCGTCGTGCTCCTGGCCGTGGGCTTCGCGATCCGGGGCGGCCTCCCGGTCCCCGGCGCGGCGGCGGCCTTCCTCGGCGGCGCCGCGCTGTGGACCCTGAGCGAGTACGCCCTGCACCGCTTCGTGTTTCACGCGCCGCCCCAGGTCGAGCGGGAAACCCGCGCCATCGTGGCGGAGGCCGGCACCGGGCGCCCCATCGTCGCCGCCCTTCCCACGTGGCGGCACCGCTTCTGGTTCCTCGCCCACGGCGTCCACCACGACTTCCCCAACGACCGCACCCGGCTGGTCATGCCGCCGATGGTGAGCGTGCCCCTCGCGGTGCTGTTCTACGCCCTGTTCCGCGCCCTCGCCGGGCCCTGGGGGCTGCCGCTCTTCGCCGGTTTCGTCGCCGGCTACGTCGCCTACGACGTCATCCACTACCGCACCCACCACGGCGGGCTCCCGACGGCCGCCGGGCGGCGCCTCCGCAAGCACCACCTGCGCCACCACCACCACGATCCCGAGCGCAACTACGGCGTGAGCAACCGCTTCTGGGACCGCGTCTTCCGCACCCTGGACGCCTGAGGCGCGCCCCGGCCGCGGAGATGACGTTTCGGGACTGAAGAAGGCGCGGTTCCGCCCTACCCTTTCGAGGGTGGAGACCCGTCGGTGAGTCGCTCGCGCCCAGACCCCGCCCGGACCCCTTCAAAGGAGCGGCTGTTCCTGCTCGCCGAGGAGGTGCGCCGACTCGCCGAGGCGCGGCGCTTCGAGCAGGCCATCGAGGCGGCCCGCGCCGTGGTGTTCGAGCTGCGCGAGGCGGTGGCGGCGGGGCGCGCGGACCTCGCCCCGGACCTCGCCGGACAGCTCTCCAACCTCGCGAGCTGTCTCGCCGCCGCCGGCCGGCCGGCCGCGGCGATGGAACTGGCCGAGGAGGCGGTGGAGCGGTGGCGGGCACTCGGGCCGGCGTACCGGCGCGACCTGGCGATGGCGCTGCACAACCTCGCCGACGACCTCGACGCCGTGGGCTTTCCCGCCGAGGCCGCCGAGCGGAGCCGCGAGGCCCTGGCGCTGCTGCGGACGCGCGCCGTCGAGCCGGACCCGGACCGCGCGGCGGTGCTCGCCGACCTCGCCCGGCACGAGGCGCGGGCCGGGCAGGTCGAGGGGGCGGCGCGCATCGCCGAAGATGCCCGTCGGGCGGCCGGGGCGCTCCCGCCGAGCCGGCACACCGCCCGAATTCACGGGCGGCTCGGCCAGGTGTGGCGACTCCTCGGCGACGAGGCCCGCGCCGCCGAGCTGTTTGCGGAGGGCGCGCGCGGGCTCGCCCGCGCCGGCGTCGACCGCGGCGACGAGCTCCTCCAGTCCCTCGCCGGCAGCCACATCGTCTCCCGGCTGCTCGCCGGCGGCGCGCCCGACGAGGACATCGCCGCCATGACCCGGCCCCCACCCGGGGAGTAGGCGGCCGGCGCTCCTGCAGAAGCGGCATCCCGCCGCTTCCTCTTTCCCACCATGCCCGCCGCAGGCCCGCCCTCCTGCAACGTCCGGCCCCCGGGCCGTCTCCAAGGGGTGTGACCGACCGCTCCTCCGAGGACCGCGCCCCGGGCGCAGGCTGGCTCGCCGCCGCCGGCGGGCGGTCCTTCGTCGGCGGCGTGGTCCACGGGGCGCTGCTCGCCGCCGGCCGGGCCCTGGCCGACCCGGTGGCGGTGCTCCCCGCCCTCGTCCACCGCCTCACCGGCTCCTCGCTGTGGGTGGGCGGTTTCGCGGCGCTGCTCGCCGCCGCCGGCATGGTGCCGCAGGTCGTCGTCGCCCGCTTCGTGCAGCCCCGGCCGCGCAAGAAGCCGGTGCTGCTGGCGGCGGTGCTGATCCGGGCCTCGGCCTGGACCCTGCTCGGGCTGCTCATCGCCGCCCTGGGCCCCGACCACCCGCGCGCGCTGCTGGCCGCCATGGTGGGGCTGCTCACCCTGTTCTCGGCGACGGGCGCCCTCGGAGGCGTGCCCTACGTCGACGTGATCGGCAAGGTGATTCCCCGAGGGCGGCGCGGGACCTTCTTCGCCGCCCGGGAGGCCGCCGGCAGCCTCCTCGCCCTCGGCAGCTCCGCCCTGGCCGGCGCGCTCATGCGCCTGGAATGGCCCCTGGGCTACGCCGCGCTCTTCGTCACCTCGGGGCTGCTGCTCTACCTCGCCTCGGCCGGGGTCCTGGCGATTCGCGAGCCCCCGGGCAGGCACGAGGCGCCCCTTCCCTGGAGGGCCTGGTTCCGCTCCCTGGCCGAGCCGGTGCGCCGCCTCCGCGGCCTCACCCTCCAGACCTGGCTCACCGGCGCCAGCCTCCTCGCCCTGCCCCACTACGTCGTCTACGCCCGGGAGCTGGGCGCCCCGGAGTCCGCGCTCGGCTGGTTCATCGGCGCCGGCGTCGCCGGCGGGCTGGCCGCCGACCTCGCCTGGGCCCGCCTCGTCGACCGCTGGGGGGCCCGCCGCATGATCGCCGTGTGCGCGAGCCTCGCCGCCGGCGCCCCGGCCCTGGCCCTCCTCGCCCCCCGCCTCGGCTGGCCCGTCCTGGTGGGGGTCCTCGCGCTGACCGGCGCCACCCAGGCCGGCCGCAAGGTCGGCTTCTCCAGCGCGCTCCTGGAGGTGGCCCGCCCCGGCCGCCGCGCGACCTGCGGGGCCACCTACGCGCTGCTCGGCCTGCCCACCGCCCTGTTCCCACTCCTCGGCGGGCTGCTGGCCGGGTGGCTGTCCTATCCGGCGCTGTTCGGGCTCACCCTCGGCGGGCTCCTCGTCGCCAACCTGACCACGCGCGCCTGGGCTCGCCGGGCCTGAGCCCCCGCCTACAGCCCGGCCTGCACCAGCACCTGCTCGACCCGCACGAAGACCGCCTCGTCCAGCGACTCGACCAGCTCGTCGGCCCGCAGGTTCTCGCGCACCTGCTCCGGCCGGCTCGCCCCGGTGATCACGCTGCTCACCACGGGGTTGCGCGCCGTCCAGGCCAGCGCGAGCTGGGCGAGGCTCACGCCGGCCTCCTCGGCGATGCCGGACAGCTCGCGGACCACCGCCAGGCGCTCCGGCGTCAGCTCCTGCTGGAGCCAGGCGTAGTCCGGGTGGGCGAGGCGGCTGCCCTCGGGGATGCCGTCGAGGTACTTGCCGGTGAGGATGCCGCTCGCCAGCGGGCTCCAGGTGGTGAGGCCCAGGCCGCGCTCGCGGCAGAGGGGGGCGAGCTCCTGCTCGACCCGGTCGCGGTGGAACAGGTTGTACTGCGGCTGCTCGACGGTGGGCGGCACGAGGTTGTACCGCTCGGCCACGGCGTAGGCCTCCTCGATCTGCTCGGCCCGCCACTCGCTGGTGCCCCAGTAGAGCACCTTGCCCTGGCGGACGAGGATGTCCATCGCCCGCGCCGTCTCGAGGATCGGCGTGTCGGGGTCGGGGCGGTGGCAGTAGTAGAGGTCGAGGTGGTCGACCCGCAGCCGGCGCAGGGCGGCGTGGCAGGCCTCGACGACGTGCTTGTGCGAGAGGCCCCGCTCGTTGGGGCGGTCGCCCCCCCAGAAGACCTTGCTCGACACGACGAAGGAGCTGCGCGGCAGCTCGGCGAGCACGGCGCCGACGATCTCCTCGGCCCGGCCCCGCGCGTAGACCTCGGCGTTGTCGAAGAAGTTGACGCCCATCTCGTAGGCCGTGAGGATGCAGTCGCGGGCGCGGGCCTCGTCGACGGGCCCGCCGTAGGTGGCCCAGGAACCCAGGGAGAAGCGGGAGACCTGGAGGCCGGAGGCGCCGAGGCGGTGGTAGTGCATGGGGGACTCCGCGGGGAGGGGGAAACGCCGGCTTAGCGGGCGAGGAGGGTGGCGGCGAGGCGCAGGTCGCTGCTCTCGGGGCTCGCCTGGTGCACCTCGACGGCCAGCACGTTGGCGCCGGCCACGAGCACGTCGGGCGAGACCATCGTGTCGACCCAGGCCGTCTCGAACCAGTCCCAGACGGTGAGGGTGGCCGGGGTGTCCAGGTCGACCTCGGCCTCGGGGCCGGGGAGGTTGGAGCGCCAGACCTCGTGGCCGTTGATCCAGGCGATGGCGCCGTCGTCGCGCTGCACCCGGAGGAGCAGGGCCTCGAAGGCCGCGGGATCCTCGACCTCGAAGGTGGTGCGGAAGTCCGTCGTGACGCGCCGGCGCTCGGGATCGTCGCCCCCCGCGTCCACCTCGGTGGCCTCGTCGCCGTTGCCGTAGCCCAGCGGCGCGGGCCCCGAGGGCCAGGCGTCGGCGTCGGCGTAGTCGGGGGTGGTCCAGTCGTCGGGCGGGCTGTAGTCCGCGCCCCACCACGACCAGGTGGCGTCCTCGGGCACCAGGGTGGCGCCACCCTCGGCGAAGGCCCCGGCGTCCAGCGGTTGCCCGGCGAGCAGGCGCACCTCGTCGAACACGTCGCCCTCGGCGGTGACGAAGCGGGCGCGGAGCTCGTCGTCGGCGATGTCGAGGCGCACCGCCCCGTGCAGGTCGCCCTGGCCGGCCTGGCTGCCCTCGGTGGCGTCCTCCAGCGGGTAGAGGCGCGCCCCGCCGGCCCCGTCGACCAGGTAGAGCACGCCGCCGTTCACGACGCGCTCGTAGTCGTGGTCGTGCCCGGCGAGCACGAGCTGCACCCCGGCCCCGGCCCAGTCCCACTGCATCTCGGGATTGTCGCCGTGGGTCGCCGAGGACCAGGGCGCGTGGTGGAAGTAGGCGATGCGCCAGGGCTCGGTGGCGGCGGCGGCGGCCTCGGCGAACCAGGCGCCCTGGGTGGAGTCCTCGGTGTTGCCGTCGGGCTCGCGGGAATCGCTGTCGAGGGCGAAGAAGCGGGCCGGCCCCCGGGCCAGCTCGTAGTAGCGCTCGTTGCCCGGCAGCTCGAAGTAGTCGAGGTAGGGCGCCGCGTCGTCGGTCATCCAGTCGTGGTTGCCCAGCGTCGGGAAGAAGCGGTTCTCGTCGGCGCCGGGCCCGTAGTCGCCGGTGTAGGGGCTGATGAAGGCGCTGTAGTACTGCCCGATGTTGGCGTCGATCGTGTCGGCGCCGCCGACGAAGTAGTTGTTGTCGCCCACGGTGAGCACCAGGTCGGGCTCCCAGGAGGCCACCAGCTCGGCGACGGCGGCCTCGTCGGGGCCGGCCTCGCCGAAGTCGCCGATGACGGCGACCACCAGCGCGTCCACCGCGTCCCCGGTGTCGGCCGCGCCCCCGGTCTCGCCGCCGGCGTCGGCCTCGCTGGCCCCGGCGTCGCGGCCGGCCGAGGCGCACAGCCCGCAGTCGGCGTCCCGGTGGCAGGCCCCCAGCGCGAACGGGAGGGCGGCGAGGGCGAGGCGGGTGCGCGGCATCGCTCCGCATGGTAGCCCGCTCCGGCCACGATGGAAGGAGAGCCGATGTACGTCTTCGACCCGACCTGGAACGACCGGCTGCTTCGCGGCCTCTGCGCCGGGGGCGCGGCCCGTTTCCTCGCCGTGCGCTGCTCGGACGTGGCGCGCTACGCCGCCGAGCTGCACGAGCTCGACGCCGGGGCGGCCCGCACCGCCGCCGAGGCCATCACCGCCGCCGTGCTGATGAGCGCCTGGATCAAGGGCGAGGAGCGCGTCACCCTCCAGGTGCAGGCCGAGCGCCCGGTCTTCTCCTTCATCGGCGACGTGGACGCCGCCGGCGGCCTGCGCGCCCGCTTCTCGCCCCGCCGCCTCGCCCGCCCCGCCGACGGCCGCATCGAGGGGCTCATCCTCGCGATCAAGGCCGACCGCGACCGGGAGATCTACCGCGGGGTCACGCCGCTTCACGGCGAGCGCATCGACGCCGGCCTGCGCGCCCACCTCGGAAGCTCCGACCAGGTGGACGTGGCCCTCCGCATCGAGGCGACGGCGGGGGAGGACGGCAAGCTGGCGCTCGCCACCGGCATCCTCGTCGAGCGCCTTCCCGAGGAGCCCGGCAAGCCCTCGCTGTCGCGGGAGGACTTCGCCGCGCGCTTCGCCGCCCTCGACGAGGCGGACCCGGCGGCCCTGCTCGCCGACATCGAGGCGGGCCGCCTGCTCGGGGATCCCGTCGAGACGCTGGAGGAACGCCGCCTGCACTGGCGCTGCGCCTGCGGCCCCGAGCGGGTGGAGGCGGTGCTCGCCGGTCTCGACCCGGTGGAGCTGCGCGCCATGGCCGACGAGGACGGCGGCGCCGAGGTCACCTGCCACTTCTGCAACCTGAGCTACCGCGTCGAGGCCGACCGCCTGCGGGAGATGGCGGCGGCGAAGGAGGGCGCGCCCGAGACCTGAGCCCCCACCGGATCGCCGCCGCGTCTCGCCTCGTCACGGGTGAGGGCGGCGGGGTCATGGGCGCCGGGCGCGTTTCCGTTCTCCAGGGGTGCCTGGAGGACGGATCACCATGCTTCCCCTGCTCCTCGTGGTCGCGACGGCCCACGCCTGGACCGTCAAGACCAACAGCAAGGGCGACGAGCTGCACTGGGACTGGAACCCGGTGCCCTTCGTCGTCAACCCGGACGGCCCGGCCAACCTCGACCGCGACCGGGTCCTCGAGGTGGTCGAGGAGGCCGCCGCCCAGTGGGACGACGTGCCCGACGCCGACTTCGCCTTCGAGTACCGCGGCGAGAGCGATCTCGACAGCATCGACTACGAGGACAGCATCAACCTCGTCTACTTCGAGGACGACTGGGAGCTGTCGCGCTCGCTGCTGGCCGTGACCTACGTGTGGTCCATCGACGACGGCCAGATCGTGTCCTTCGACATGGCGATCAACGCCCGCGACTACGACTGGACCACCGAGGGCGACCCGGAGCGCAACGACCTGATGAACTCGCTGGTGCACGAGTTCGGCCACGCGCTCGGCCTGGACCACAGCCAGGACGCCGAGGCGACGATGTACGGCACCACCCACCCCGGCGAGCTGGTCAAGCGCGACCTCGAATACGACGACGAGGAAGGCGTGCGCTACCTCTACTCGGCGGTCGGCCCCTACGGCGAGGCCCCGCGGGTCTGCGCGGTGGCCCCCGGCGCCGGCTCCGGCGAGGCGGCCCTGGCTTTTCTCGCGCTGGGGCTCATCGGTTTTCGCCGTCGATCCGATTCCCGGGATGAACCGACGGCCCGCCGGGCCGCCTGAACCCGATTCCTGAAGACACGCATCGCTTCGTTCCTGGAGGTTTCGGGACCGCGCCGCTGCCCCCCCTACATACCTGCTCGAGCCTGAACTCCCTCTCGGGGGCACGAAGAATCCCCCCATCGCGGGCCGGCGCGGTCCCATCCTCCTTTCCCCTCCCTCCCGCGGAGCACGCCATGTTCGCAGCCATCCTCGGCCTCGCCCTCGCCGGTCCCGCCTCCGCCGCCACCTTCGGCGAGCGCTTCGACCTCGACGACCTCGCCGCCGCCGCCGACCGCGTGGTCGTGGGCGAGGTGCTGAGCACCCGCCAGGAGGTCGTGCCCGACCGCGGCATCTACACGGTGGCCTCGATCTACGTCGAGGAGGCGCTGCGGGGGGAACCCGAACCCGTCATCGAGGTGCGCTACCCCGGCGGGCGGGTGGACGACCTCGAGCTGACCGTGCCCGGCGCGCCCAAGCTGGTCCCCGGCTACGAGGTGGTGCTGTTCCTCGACGACGACGACCGCGTCGTCGGCTTCGGCCAGGGCGCCTTCGTCGTCGAGGGGGACACCGCCTACCGGCGCCTCAGCGACGACGTGTTCACCAACCCCAACCTCGACCGCGACTGGAAGAGCGACGAGGAGCTGCGGCGCCACTACGCCGCCTACAGCCTCGCCGAGGTGCGCCGGGCGGTGCGGTAGCGCCCGCGGGCCGGACTTCTCCCCGAGGGCGCCCGGCCGAAGCCGGGCCTACGAGCCCTGGAGCTTGCGCCGCCAGCGGGCGCCCTTTCGCAGGCGGCGCTCGACGATGGCGCGCTGGCGCTCCTTGTAGCGGTCGTGGGCGTTGTCGCCCCGCTCGTTCTCGTCGGCCGTGCGCTCGTCGACCACCTGGAACTCGACCAGCGCGAAGACCGTGCGCCCGAGGAGCACGGCGGTGCGCGGGTCGACCTGGTGGTCGACGCGAACGGGAAAATCCACGATGAAGTTGATCATCCTGTAGGTGCTGCCGCTGAAGGGGTTGTCCTCGGGCAGCAGGCCGTTGTCGGGGGCCGGGGGGCCGCCCTGGAGCTGGTCGAGGAAGGCCGAGAACGGCGGCTCGCGCAGCATGCGGCCCAGCGGGAGCAGGTTGTTGTGGCTCTGGCCGGGGATCACGTAGTTGAAGGGGAACAGGTTGCGGGTGAGCCAGCGAATCGCCGGCAGGACGTGCTCCCGGTCCTCCGTGACGATGCGAAAGCGCAGCTTGTCGAAGATCGTGGCGGCGGTCGTGTCCTTCTTGGCGAGCAGCTTGGTGATGACGCTGCTGCGGGTCTTGCGGCTGCCGTAGAAGGACACGATGGGGAAGCCCTCGGCCCTCATGCGGGCGGCCGCGCGGACGATGCGGCGCTCGGCGAGGTCGAGGACCTCCGCCTCGCTCAGCGGCGTCTGGAAGCGCAGCTCGGCGGCCTCCATGTGGTTGATGACGTGCATGAGCTTGAGGATGACGCAGGCGAGGATCTGACGGCGCCGGAAGCCCCCGGTCTGGCTGGCGAGGAGGAAGATCTCGCGCACGTCGTCGGGGTTCTTCATGTCGGGGGGGAAGCGCAGCCCGACGTGCTCCTCGAGGTAGTTGATCGCCTCGGCGTAGACGAACTCGAGGCGGGCCACGTCCTCGTCGCGGGACAGGTCGAGGAGGTGCAGCCCGAGGAAGCGGTCCACGTCGGCGAGGGAGCGGAAGTGGGCGCGGTTCCAGTCGATGATGGAGTCGCCCTGCAGGATGAGGCGCACGGTCTCGACGTCGCCCAGGTCGAGGGGCTCGTCCCCGAGGGCGCTTCGGAGGGAGGCGTCGATGCGCGCGGTGCTCATGCCGGGGCGACCTCCGAGCCGGTGGCGCCGGTCGCCGGGGAGCCTCCCGGCGCGAGTCCCGCGCCCTGCCGTCCGCGATCCGCTATCCCGATCCGGCCGGCGGCGGGGTGTGGCGGGCCGGGGGCTCGGTTATGCGCCGGCCCATGGACGCTTCCCAGCAGCCTCCCGTCGCCCCGGCCGACCGCTTTCCCCCGCGCATGAGCCTGTTCGGGCGCGTGGGGCGGGCGCTCGGCATGGGCGTGGCGCTGACCGGCCGGCGCATCCTCGTCGCCCTGGCCGCCACCCTGCCCATCGCCCTGCTGTCCACGGTCACCGAGCTGTGGCTGCTCGACCGCTTCAGCTCCGGCGGCGGCGCCCCCGACCAGCAGGACCTCGTCAAGCTCGTCTTCGCCGAGACCGGCGTGAGCCTCGTCCTCGAGGCCCTCTACGGACCGGTGCTCGCGGCGATGGCGGTCTACGTCGCCCTGGCCTGGCTGCGCGGCCGCGGCGCCGGGGTCTACGGCGCGGTCAACTTCGCGATCAACCGCTACCGGCGGCAGTTCCTGCCGCACATGGGCGCCTGGTTCAGCATCATCATCGGCATGATGGCCCTGATCCCGGGCATCTACTTCCTGCTGATGTACGCCTGGGTCGACGCGGTGGCCTGCCTCGAGAAGGAACGCTGGCCGATGGCGCGGTCCAAGCGCCTCACCCGCGGGCGCCGCAAGACGATCCTGCTCGTCGCGATCCCCTGGATCCTGCTCAGCCAGGTCGCCGCCTTCGTCGAGCTGTTCTGGGCCGAGGGCGACCCGGTGCTCCTGCTGATCACCTTCTGGGGCTACTACCTCGTCGTCTTCGCCCAGCAGGTGTCGTTCACCTGGCTCTACTTCGAGCGCACCGTCCGGCGGAAGGCCGCCGCGTCGCGCTAGCTCGGGGGCGCCCGTGACCGGGCCGGCGTGGATCCAGGCGGTGGGCGAGGCGTGGGGCCTCGCGCCGGGGGCCGCCTGGTCGGGCCTGCCCGACGGGGCCGCGCGCCACGCCGTCGCCGCCCTGGCGCGGTCGGCCGACCGGCCGGTGCTGCTCGTGGTGCCGCGCCGGCGAGACGCCGCCGAGGCGGCGGCCGACCTTCGCTTCCTCCTCGGCGGGGCCCGCCGGGTGCTCGAGTGGCCCGCCGACGACGTGCGGACCTGGGACGGCCTCAGCCCCCACCCCGACATCCCCCGCCGGCGCCTCGTCGCCCTCGACGCCATCGAGCGCGGCGAGCCGGTCCTGGTGGTCGCCCCGGCCCGGGCGCTGCAGCAGCGGGTGCTGGCCCCCGAGGCCTTTCGCCGCCTGCGGCTGGAGCTGCGCCGCGGCGACGTGATCGAGCGCGAGGACCTCGCCCGCGCCCTCGCCCGGCGCGGCTACCTCGTCACCCCCCACGCCGACGAGCCCGGCACGGTGGCCTGGCGGGGCTTCGTGCTCGACGCCTGGCCGCCGGGCGAGGCCGGCCCGCTGCGCTTCGAGTTCTTCGACGACGAGATCGAGTCGATCCACCGCATGCGCCTCGCGGAGGGGGGCCGCCTCCGAAGCGCCGGTCCCGCCGAGCTCGCGCGCCTGCTCCCCGCCCGCGAGGCCGTGTTCGACGAGGACTCCGCCGCCCGCGCCAGCGCGCTGACCCGGGCCGCCGTGGACGCGATGGGGGCCGGCCACGCCACCCGCCGCGACGTGCTCCGCGAGCTGAAGCAGGGGCTGTGGTTCCCCGGAGCCGAGGACTACCTGCCGGCCATGCAGCCGGTGGTGGCGCCGCTGGACTTTCTCGCCGCCGTCGCGCCCCCCGACCGCCCGGTGGCCCTGGTCGTCCACGAGCCGGCGCGGGTGCGGGCCGAGCTCGACCGCTTCGAGGAGCTGGCCCGGGGGCGCTGGTCCTCGCTGCCCGCCGAGGAGCGCCCGGTGGTGCTGCCCGAGGCCCGCTTCTGCGGCGCCGCCGAGGTGGCGGCCGGGCTCGCCCGGGCGCACCGCCTGGGCGAGCTGCTGGAGGACGAGGCCGGCGAGGTCGGCGCCGTCGACTTCGGCGCGCGCCCCAACGACGGCCTGCGGGTGGGCGCCGGCGAGCTGGAGCCCCTGGCGGACCGCCTTCGCGGCTGGCTCGACGACGGCTGGCAGGTCGTGCTGGTCGCCGACTCCCGCGCCCGCGCGGAACGCCTGCGCGCCCTGCTCGAGCCCCACGGCCTCGCCCTGGACGAGCCGGCCCGCGACGAGGCCGGCGCCCCCGCCCCGCCGCCGCCGGGCCGGGCCGCCTTGTGGGTCGGGCCCCTC
>WGAH01000879.1 GCA_015489145.1 Deltaproteobacteria bacterium | reverse complement strand
ATGGCCTGGAAGGTCATGAGCGAGGTGCAGCGGCAGCGCTTCAAGGCCCAGCAGGATCTCGACCTCTCCTGGCATCTCCAGGGCGTCGGCCGCTTCCGCGTCAACGTGTTCCGCCAGCGCAACGCGATGGGCATGGTGCTCCGCACGATCCCCGACAAGGTCCGCACCATCGACGAGCTGGGCCTGCCGCCGGTGCTCAAGCGCGTGGCCCTCGGCCCCCGGGGGCTCGTGCTCGTCACCGGCGCCACCGGCTCCGGCAAGAGCACCACCCTCGCCGCCATGGTCCAGGAGGTCAACGCCCACCTCCCGCACCACGTCCTCACCATCGAGGACCCGATCGAGTTCGCCTTCCGCGACCAGAAGGCGGTGATCAACCAGCGCGAGATCGGGGTCGACTCCGTGTCCTTCCCCGTGGCCCTCCGGGCGGCCCTGCGCCAGGACCCCGACGTCATCCTCGTCGGCGAGCTGCGCGATCTCGAAACGGTCGAGATCGCGCTGCAGGCCGCCGAGACCGGCCACCTCGTGCTGTCCACCCTCCACACCCTCGACGCCGTCGAGGCGATCAACCGCCTCATCGGCTTCTTCCCCCCGCACCACCAGAAGCAGATCCGGCACCAGCTCGCCGCCGTCCTTCGGGCCGTGATCTCCCAGCGCCTGGTGCCCTCGCTGCGCGGGGGGCGCGTCGCCGCCCTCGAGGTCCTGATCAACACCCCGACGATCTCCGAGTGCATCGCCGACATGGACCGGGTGCGGGAGATCCCCGACCACATGCTCCAGGGCCACAAGGTCCACGGCAGCCAGACCTTCGACCAGGCCGTCTTCCGCCTCTGCCTCGACGGCGTCGTCGACCCCAAGGTCGCCCTGCGCTACGCCACCAACCCCGACGAGCTCGCCCTCCGCCTGCGCGGCATCGGCGCCGACGAGTGGGCCTGATCCGGCGCCGCCCGCGCCTTGCCCGCCCCCCGGCGCGGCCATAGGTACGCCGCCCCCTCACCGCTCCCGCCGCGGGCGGGCCGATCCTGGAGGAAAGCCTTGAAGTCCCACGAGATCCGGCGCCGGTTCCTCGACTACTTCGCCGGCCACGGCCACGAGGTGGTCCCCAGCTCCGGGCTGGTGCCCGCCAACGATCCCACCCTGTTCTTCACCAACGCCGGGATGGTCCAGTTCAAGGACGTCTTCCTCGGCAACGAGGTCCGCCCCTACCGCCGGGCCACCTCCTCGCAGAAGTGCCTGCGGGTCAGCGGCAAGCACAACGACCTCGAGGTGGTGGGCCGCACCCCGCGCCACCACACCTTCTTCGAGATGCTCGGCAACTTCTCCTTCGGCGACTACTTCAAGGAAGACGCGATCCGCTACGCCTGGGAGCTGCTGACCGGCCCCCTCCAGCTTCCCGCCGAGCGTCTCTGGGTCACCGTCTTCGAGGAGGACGACGAGGCCTTCGAGCTGTGGCGCAGCCTCGACGTCGTGCCGGTCGAGCGCATCCAGCGCATGGGCGCCAAGGACAACTTCTGGGCGATGGGCGACACCGGGCCCTGCGGCCCCTGCTCCGAGATCTTCTTCGACCACGGCCCGGCCCACGGCGCCGACGGCGGCCCCGCCGCCGACGACAACCGCTACGTCGAGATCTGGAACCTCGTCTTCATGCAGTTCGAGCGCGACGCCAGCGGCGAGATGCGGCCCCTGCCCCGCCCCTCCATCGACACCGGCGCCGGGCTCGAGCGCCTCGCCGCCGCCTCGGAGGGGCTCTACTGGAACTACGACACCGACCTGTTCCGCCCGCTGATCGCCCACATCGAGCGCCTCGCCGGCAAGGCCTACGCCGCCGGCGGCGAGGACGCGGTGGCGATGCGGGTGCTCGCCGACCACGCCCGCGCCGCCGCCTTCCTGGTCAGCGAGGGGGTGCTGCCCTCCAACGAGGAGCGCGGCTACGTGCTGCGGCGCATCGTGCGCCGGGCGATTCGCTACGGCGTGAAGCTCGGCCTCGAGGGGTCCTTCTTCCACACGGTCACCGACGCCGTCGCCGACCGCATGGGCGAGGCCTGGCCCGAGCTCCTCGAGCGCCGCGACTTCGTGCGCGAGGTGGTGCGCGGCGAGGAGGAGCGCTTTGCCGAGACCCTCGACAAGGGCCTCGCGCTGCTCGACCGGGAATTCGCCCGGCTCGAGGGCAGGGCCGACGAGAAGCGCGTGCTGGACGGCGAGGTGGCCTTCCGCCTCTACGACACCTACGGCTTCCCCCTCGACCTCACCCGCCTCATCGCCGAGGAGCGCGGCGTGGCCGTGGACGTCGAGGGCTACGAGCGCGCGATGGAGGGCCAGCGGGCGAAGGGGCGGGCCGCCTGGAAGGGCAGCGGCGAGGCCGCCA
The DNA here is from genome assembly GCA_015489145.1 of Deltaproteobacteria bacterium. Lineage (GTDB taxonomy): Bacteria > Myxococcota_A > UBA796 > UBA796 > UBA2385 > S143-5. The sequence continues at coordinate 4,927 of WGAH01000879.1, read as the reverse complement.
TCGACGCCACCTGGCACGCCCTGCGCGAGCGCCTGCCCGACACCGAGTTCCGGGGCTACGAGGAGGAGGCCTGCGAGGGCCGGGTGCTGGCCCTCGTCTCCGGCGGGCCCGTCGAGGTCCTCGGCGCCGGCGCCCGCGGGCAGGTGGTCGTCGACCGCACCCCCTTCTACGCCGAGAGCGGCGGCCAGGTCGGCGACCGGGGCGCGATCCGCTGGGAGGGCGGCGAGGCCCGGGTGCTCGACACCCGCAAGCCCGTCGCCGGGCTCATCGCCCACGAGGTCGAGGTCGTCTCCGGCCGGCTGGCGGTGGGCGCCGCGGTCCACCTCGACGTGGACGGGGGCCGCCGGCAGCGCACCCGCCTCAACCACACCGCCACCCACCTGCTCCACGCCGCCCTGCGCGCGGTCCTCGGCGAGCACGTCGTCCAGAAGGGCTCGCTGGTGGCCCCCGACCGCCTGCGCTTCGACTTCGTGCACCACAAGGCCCTGAGCCCCGAGGAGCTCGACCGCGTCGAGGATCTCGTCAACGCCCGCATCCTCGACAACATCGAGGTCGAGACCCGCATCACCTCCCTCGCCGAGGCCCGGGCCGCCGGGGCCATGGCCCTGTTCGGCGAGAAGTACGGCGAGCGGGTGCGCCTCGTGTCGGTGCCGGGCTTCTCGCTCGAGCTCTGCGGCGGCACCCACGTCCGCCGCACCGGCGACATCGGCCAGTTCCGCATCACCGCCGAGAGCGGCATCGCCGCCGGCGTGCGCCGCGTCGAGGCCGTGACCGGCCCCGGCGCCCTCGCCCTCGGTCGGCGGCAGCAGCAGGTCCTCCGCGCCCTTTCCGGGCTCCTCCGCACGCCCCCGGACGAGCTGCCCACCACCGTGGAGCGCCTCGTCGAGGAGCGCAAGCGGGTCGAGCGCGAGCTCGAGGCCGCCCGGCGGGAGCTCGCCCGCGCCGAGGCCGGCGATCTCGCCAGCCGGGCGGTGCGGGTCGAGGACTTCCAGGTGCTCGCCGCCGAGATGGACGCCGACACTCCGACCCTCCGCACCGAGGCCGAGCGCCTCCGCGACACCCTCGGCAGCGCGGTGGTGGTCCTCGCCGCCCGCGACGAGGGCGCCGTGCGCCTGGTGGGCACGGTCAGCAAGGACCTCGTGAAGCGGCGCGTCCACGCCGGCCACCTCGTCCGCGAGCTCGCCCGCATGGTCGGCGGCGGCGGCGGCGGCCGCCCGGACATGGCCCAGGCCGGCGGCAAGCGCCCCGAGGCGCTGCCCGAGGCCCTCGGCTCGGTGGTCGAGGTGGTCCGCGCGCAGCTCGGAGGCTGACCTCCGGGAAGGCTCCGGGTCCCGGGGGCGTTTCGGGGCCCGGAACCCTGGTGTAGGGTGGATTCATGCGCGCCCCGATCCCCATCCTCCTCGTCGCCGGCCTCGGCGCCTGCAAGCGCCCCCCCGACGCCCCCACCGAGCTCGAGGACCTCTGCGGCTACCTGTTCGGCCACGTCGCGGACGAGGATCCCGACGAGCTCGAGGCGGGGCTGGTCAACCTCGACGCCTGGCTCGACGGAAACCTCGACGAGACGCTGGACGGCTACACGATCAACCGCCTCGACGAGGCGGTCGTCGACGCCCTCGACGACCGCGACCGCAGCGTCGAGGACCTCGTCGGCGCCGCCGTCGCCAGCGAGAGCGCCTACGGCACCGGGGCCGTGGTCGAGGTGCTGATCCTCGCCGACCAGGACGAGGTCAGCGGCAACCAGTACAAGGTCTACGACCGCAGCTTCGACGGCGACCCGGAGTGCTTCGCCTCCCGCGACTGCGACTGGCTCGAAGCCGAGATCTACACCCTGTCCTCCTGGGCCGGCCTCGTCGAGATCGGCTCGACCTCGATCTCCCAGTACCGCTGGCTCGAGATCGACGACCTCGGCTGGGTGATGGCCCAGCGCTCGTGGATGGTGGAGCCCGCCGAGATCAGCTACACCACCATCGACTTCGAGCTGTCCGTCGACGCCAACTACTTCCTCCAGGTGCTGCTGCCCGCGCCCGGCGGCTCGCTGCGCATGCAGGCCACCTGGATCGACGCGGACTACGGGGTGCTCCCGGTCTCGGAGGACTACGCGATGAGCCGCATGATCACCGAGATGCAGGACATGAGCGACCAGATCGAGTCCTACCTCGACGAGCACTGATCGGCTCCGGACCGGGGAAGCCTTCGCCGGCCCCCGGGTTCCACACCCCGGCGTCCCCCCCTCGACGGCGCCGCCGGGAGGCGGTAAAGGGGCGCGCCGGCACCGAACCCGCGAGACACCGATGCGCAGCACGCTCCTCCCCGCCCTCCTCGCCCTCGCGTCCTCCCTCGCCGCCCCGACCGCCCGGGCCGCGTCCTGCGACGCGGCGCTCCGGCGCGCCGACACGTCGAGCGGCGAGGCGCTCGTGGGGGCCTTCGAGGCCCTCGCGAAGTGCGACGCGAAGCTCGCCGAGGACAACTACACCCGGCTGATGACCAACGCCTCCGACGCCGACACCCTCGTCGCGCTGTCGCAGGTCGCCATCGACCACGACATCTGGACGCCGGTGTGGCGGCAGCTCGGTCGCATCTCCTCCTACGACGCCCGCGACGAGGTCGCCCGCCGTCTCGGCGAGCGCTGCGGCGAGGACGAAAAGATCCTCAGCTTCCTGCAGGGCGCCTACTTCGGGCTCCGCGACATCGAGTTCCAGCAGTGGGACGACGCCTTCCTCTCCTGCGAGGCGCCGGAGCTGGACGCCTGGCTGGTCAAGCAGGTCGAGCACCCCCCCAACAAGGTCTTCGACGAGAAGTACAACGCGCTGGTGGGCATCTTCGTGCAGAAGAAGCGCCGCGAGGCGCTGCCCCACCTCGCGAAGGCCGCGATCGCCGCCGCCGGCTCGGGGCCCTACGACGCGCTCCTCATGCAGATCAACGCCGCCGTCCAGCCCGAGCTCGGCGGCACGATGTCCCCCGAGGACCGCCAGGCCCTCAAGAACGCGCTGGTGCAGGTCGCCAACGGGGTCGACCCGGCCAAGGCCAAGGCGGTGGCCGACCAGCTCGCCAACGCCGGCTTCCAGGAGGCCGCCGCCGGGCTGCTGCCGCGCATCTACCCCGACCGGGTGCAGGAGGGCGGGCGCTTCCTCTACGGCTCCGCCGCCATCGAGGCCGGCGACTGCAAGGGCGTCAAGACCGCGGTCATCCACTACGCCCCCACCTACGAGCCCGGCAAGCGCTGGGTGATCCTCGACGAGGTGGAGCCGCGCATCCGGCAGGCCAAGCCCCGCCTGGCGAAGTGCACCGCCACCTTCGAGGACTGGCCCGTGGCCACCACCCCCGAGCCGGTGAAGAACGGCAAGGAGGTCGAGGCCTGGGCCGAGGACCTCGCCGGCCGCTGGCGCGAGAAGGGCTACGAGGTCTCGACCCGCGGCGAGAAGGCGATCGAGCTCGAGTGAGGCGACCGCGGCTCAGGGCTTCCGCAGGCGGCCGAGGAGCTTGCGGACGGCCCCGCGACGACGCCGGACCCGCTCGATGTTGACCCGCGAGGCCTCGCCGAGATCGGCGAGGAGCCGCCGGGCCTGCTCCAGGCGCCGGTCCAGGGCGAGCGCCTCGCGCAGGTGACGCACGGCGAGGTCGAGGCGCCCCTCGGTGGTCGCGATGCGGCCCAGCTCGAGGTGGATGCGCGCCCGCTCGCGGTCGTCCGCGCAGTCGATGAGTCGCCGCTGGAGCGCCTCCCGGCGCTCGGCGTGGGCCTTCGCGTCCACCATGCCCTCGGCCTATCGGACCCGCCCCGCCCCCCGCAACTCCCGGTAGAGGGCGGCGTAGCGGGCCGCGGTGCGGCGCACGTCGAAGCGAGCCGCCCGCGCCGGCCCCCGGCGGGCCAGGCGGCGCAGGAGAACCGGATCGCCGAGCAGCCCGCCGACGGCCCGCGCCAGCGCCGCCGGGTCGCCGGCCTCCACCGCGACGCCGGCCTCGCCCACCACCGACGGCAGCGCGTCCACCGCCGAGACGAGGACCGGCCGGCCCGAGGCCATCGCCTCCACCGCCACGAGGCCGAAACCCTCCCAGCGGCTCGGGACCACGACGAGGTGGGCCCGGGCGTACAGCCCCGCCACGTCCTCGACGAAGCCGAGAAGGCGCAGCCTCCCGCCCAGGGCGCCGGCGCGCGCCGCCAGGGCCGGACCCTCGGGCCCCTCCCCGGCCACCTCGAGCACCACCTCCTCCGGCAGCCGGGCGAGGGCCTCGACGAGGCGATCCAGCCCCTTCTGCGGCACGAGCCGGCCCACCGCCAGCAGCCGCCAGGGCGGCCCGGGAGGGAGGGGGGAGGGTCGAAACCGCGCGAGGTCCACCCCGTTTTCGATCACCCGCTCCACCGGAACGCCGCGCCGGCGCGCGTCGGCGGCCACGGCCTCGCTGACGGCCACCACCGCGGCCCGCCGCGCGAGGAGCCGGCGCAGGGCGTCGCGACGGGGCCCGTCGCCGCCGGTGTTGTGCTCGGTGCTCACGACGGGGAGCCCGGGGTGGACCAGGGCCGCCGCCCCGCCGAACACGTCGCCGGCCCACAGGTGCGTGTGGACCACCTCGGCGGACCCGAGCCACCGCGCCAGCCGCGCCAGCCCCCGGAGCCCCGGCCGCCGCCGCCGCAAGCCGGCGACGCGCACCGGCACCCCGGCCGCGCGAAAGGCCCCCGCGAGGGGCCCGCCGCCGTGGACGGCGACCACGGCGCTCTCGACCTCGGGAGGCGCGTGCCGGCAGAGGTCGAGGACCAGCCGCTCGGCCCCGCCCCCGCTCAGGTCGCACAGGACGTGGACCACCCTCACCGGGTCGCTCCCAGGTTGGCACGCGGCTTGCTATGCATGGCGGCGGCCATGCATAGCAAGCCGCGTGCCACCCTGGGAGCGACCCGGTGAGGGTGGTCCACGTCCTGTGCGACCTGAGCGGG
>WGAH01000878.1 GCA_015489145.1 Deltaproteobacteria bacterium | reverse complement strand
CCTCGGCGATGCGCCGCATCTCCGCCTCGGCCATCGACGGGTAGGCCTGGTACTCGAGGCGGGTGACCTCGCGCCCGCCGTCGAGATTGCGGACCCGGCCGACGAAGACGTCGATGGCGCCGGCCCCGTCGTGGGCCACCGCCTCCATCACCTCGGCGAGGTCGAGGGGGGTGTCGCGGATCTCGAACATGCGACCTCCAGCGCCCCCCGCTATCCCGTCCCGGCGGAGGCGCGCCCCCCCGGCCGACGAGACGCCCCGCGGGGCCGAAGCCGCCGCGGGGCGCGCGGAAGGCGAAGGGGCGCCGGCGGATCAGTCCGGGATCGCGTCCGTCTCCACCACCTTGGCCAGCAGGTCGCCGGCGGGCACCAGGCGGTACTTCTCGCCCTCGAAGGTGATCTCCTCGCCGGCGAAGCGCTTGGCGATCACCCGGTCGCCGATGGCCACCTCGTCGGTGGCGTCGGAGGCCTTCGCCACCACGATGCCCTCGTCGGGGGCCTCCTTGGCCGTCTCGGGCAGGTACAGGCCCCCCGCGGTCTTCTCCTCGGGGGTCACGGGACGAAGCAGGACGTAGTCACCAAGCGGCTGCAGGTTCATGGATCACTCCGGTGTGGGGGTTGTCAGGAAGCCGCCCGCAGACCGAGGAGCCGATCGATGGCGGGCTGGTCGAACCCGATGACCCAGTGCCCGTCGATGTCGAGCTGCGGCACGCCGGTGTGACCGGAACGGGCCTGGAGCTCGCGGGCCTGGGCGGGGTCGGAAGACACGTCGATCTCGCGGAAACGGACGCGGTTCTTGCGGAGGTAGCTCTTGACGCGGGCGCACCAGGGGCAGTGCGGGCCCGTGTAGACGACGACCCGGTGGGCCGGCTTGTCGTCGTCCTTCCGAGTACGCACCACGGTGGCCTCCGACAACAGGGCGCGGTCATATCCCTCGGCGGTCTGGACCCCCTCGACCTTGCGGAGCACGCGGCCGTCGCGGACGGCGATGACCGTGGGAACGCCGGTGACGCCGAAGTCCTTGTGGACCCCCCGCACCGCGAGCACGTCGACGAGCAGCGCCCGCTGGTCGGGGTTGTCGGCGCAGAACTTCTCGAAGGCCGGGCGGGCCTCCTTCGAGGCCGCCGAGAAATCTCCGAAGAACCCGATGATGATCGCGCCCTTGCCGTCCTTGCCGGACCCTTCGGCGACGGCTCGGCGCACCTCGTCGGCGTGGGAAACCACTTCGAGCATGGCTCGACCTCCTGGACCTGGGCCCCCGAGCGGGGCGGTTTCGGGACGGCGGTCGGCCGCCGCCCCCGTCGCCCTGCTGGAGCCGCCGGCGCCGCGAGGTGTTGCAGCGGCCTCAGGCGAGGTCATGCTCGCCGCCCTCCCGGCTTCCCGTCCCATCCTCGCCGCCCTCGGCCAGCCGCGCCTCGAGCTCGGCGAGCTCGGCGTCCTCGGGCCAGCGTCGCCGCGCCCGCTCGACCAGGCGCCGCGCCTCGTCGCGCTGGTTCCGCTCCAGGTAGCGCTCGACGCGCAGCGCCGCCTCGACGGGCAGGCCCGGCAGGGGCCCGTACAGCTCGTCCTCGAGGCGGAGGAGCACCTGGGGGCTGCCGCCGGCGGCGCGGAGGCGGTCGATCACCCGGGCGGCGAAGGCCTTGCGCCCCTCGCGCAGGGCCTCCTCGGCCACCACTTGCAGGGTGTGGAGGTCGTCGCCGGCGATGGCGAGGGCCTGCTCCTCGGCCTGGCGCCGAGCCTCGGCGTCGTCGAGGCGCGAGTTGAGGAGCACGCGGCGCGCCTTGTCCTTGTCGATGTTGGCGGCGAGCTTCGGCACGCCCCACCACAGCAGCAGCCCGACGCCGAGCGCGATGGCCCAGTTCGGGATGCCGAGCATCGTGAGCAGCTTGAAGATGGCCGCGATGGCCTTGCCCATCCCGCGCATGGCCGCCTCCTTGGAGAGCGGGCGGGGGCTAACCCGATCGGGCCGGGCGAGCCGACGCGAAGCCCGCGCCGAGTCGGCGGACGAGGACCGCCCCGAGCCACCCGGTGATCACGGCCATGAGCGCCGGGGCCAGCACCGCCTGCAGCGGCGCGTCGGGGGTGATGCCGTCGAGCATCCACCAGGCGAAGGCGCCGAGGAAGGCGACGCCGGGGCCGAAGGGGGTGCGGAAGCGGTGGGCGGCGTCGGCGGCGAAGGCGACGGCGTACAGCGCCGCGAAGACCGCCAGGACCAGGCCCTTGGCCGGGGGGCCGGGGACGAGGCGCGCGTGGATCGGGCCCCGGGCGTCGCCGTCGAGCTCCTCCATGCGCAGGACCAGGGCGTGCCGGCGCAGGTCCTCGGGGAGGTCGAGGCGGGCCTCGTCGGAGGCCTCCAGCACCGGCAGGCGCACCCCGCGGCCGACGCGGCCGCGGTGCCAGCGGGCCTCGAAGCGGCCCTCGCGGCGGACGACGGCGTGGTCGCCCTCCCAGACCGCGACCCGGTAGCGCACCGTCGCGCTGTGGCCGCGCTCGGGGGTGGCGAGGTCGCCGCGCAGGAAGACGCTCAGGCGACTGTCCACCGGGGGCACGCGGACCTCCTGGCCCGGGTGGTCCAGCTCGGCCTCGACCACCGGGTCCCAGGGCAGCGTCACCTCGCGGGCGAGGAGCACCGCCGCGAGGGCCGCGACCAGCACGTCGAGGGCGCCGAGGAGCGCCGCGTTCCGGCGGCTCGCCAGGTCGAGCCGGCGAAACACCAGCCAGCAGGCCATCGCCACGACCACCAGCGCCCCCCCGAAGGGGCCGCCGAGGGCGTCGACCAGGGAATCGGGCCAGGCGCTGATCACGGGTTCCTCCGCCCCACCGCCGGGCGGGCGCCCCCCACCCTAGGCGCGGCGCGCCGCGGGGGAAAGGGCCGGGGCTCAGGCATCGCCGGCCTCCTGCCGGTAGCGCTCGAGCTTGCGGTAGAGGGTGCGGCGATCGAGGCCGAGGACCCGGGCGGCCATGACCTTGTTGTCGCCGACGGCGGCGAGCACGCGCTCGATGTGGCGGCGCTCCACCTCGGCCAGCGGCAGCAGCGGCTCCTCGGCGGGGGCCGCCTCCGGGACCCGCGCCGGGGCGCGCATCTCCTCGGGCAGGTCGTCCAGGACGATGCGGTCGTGGGCGGTCAGCGCGACGGCCCGCTCCATGCAGTTCTCCAGCTCGCGGACGTTGCCCGGCCAGGGCCAGGCGAGCAGGGCCTGGGCGACGGGGGTGGTGAAGCCCTGCACCGGGCGGCCGGTGCGGGCGGCGGCGCGCTCGACGAAGTGGCGGGCGAGGAGGAGGATGTCGCCGGCCCGCTGCCGCAGGGGCGGCAGGGCGAGGCGGATGACGGCCACCCGGTAGAACAGGTCGCTGCGAAAGCTCCCCTCGGCGACGGCCTGGCCGAGGTCGCGGTTCGTCGCGGCGACGACGCGGCAGGCCACCGGCACCTCCCGGTCGGCCCCCACCGGCCGCACCCGCCCCTCCTGGAGGACGCGCAGGAGCTTGGGCTGCACGGCCAGGGGCAGCTCGCCGATCTCGTCGAGGAAGATCGTGCCCCGCCCCGCCTCGACGAACAGGCCCCGCCGGGCGGTGCGGGCGTCGGTGAAGGCGCCGCGGACGTGCCCGAACAGCTCGGACTCGACGAGGTGCTCGGGGATGGCGGCGCAGTTGACGGGGACGAAGGGCTGGTCCGCCCGGTCGGACAGGGCGTGCAGGGCGCGGGCGAACAGCTCCTTGCCGGTGCCGGTCTCGCCGACGAGCAGGACGGGCGCGTCGGTGCGGGCGGCGCGGCGCACGAGCTCGGCGGCGCGGCGCATGGGCGGGCTGTCGCCGATCACGCCGGGCAGGGCGTCGTCCTCGCGGCGGTGGCGGCGCAGGCGCCGCACCTCGCGGCGCAGGGCGTGGTGGCGGGCGGCCCGGTCGACGGCGATGGCCAGGGTGTCGAAGTCCACCGGCTTGGACAGGAAGTCCCAGGCCCCGGCGCGAATCGCGCCGACGGCGGCGTCGAGGTCGCCGAAGGCCGTGAGCAGCACGACCGGCAGGTCGGGACGGCGGCGGACGACCTCGCGGGTGAGGGCGAGGCCGTCCATCCCGGCCATGCGCAGGTCCGTGATCAGCACGTCGGGCTCGTCCTCGTCGAGGGCGCGCAGGACCGCCTCGCCGCCGCCGAAGGCGCGCACCGCGTAGCCGCGCTCGGCGAGGCCCTCCTCGAGCAGGGCGCCCATGGCCGCGTCGTCGTCCACCACGAAGATGCTCGTGCTCATGCCTCCTCCTCGCAGGGGGCGGGGAAGTCCACGGTGAAGGCGGCGCCGCGCCCGGGGGCGCTGTCCACGGTCACGGCGCCGCCGTGCTCGGCGACGATGCCGTGGACCACCGACAGCCCGAGCCCCGTCCCCTCGCCCGGTTCCTTGGTGGTGAAGAAGGGGTCGAAGACCCGCTCGGCCGTGGCGGCGTCCATGCCCGGGCCCTCGTCGGCGACCACGAGGCGCAGGCGACGGTCGGCCCCCTCGCCCTCGGCGGCGACGCGCACGGCCACCCGCCCGCCGTCCGGCTGCGCCTGCACCGCGTTGACGACGAGGTTGGTGATCACCTGCCCGAGGGCCCCGGGGTCGAAGCAGCCCCAGGCGCCGTCCCCGGGAAGGTCGAGGTCGAGCCGGACCCCGGACTTGCGCGCCATCGCGTCGAGCAGCTCGGCGGCGTCGCGGACGAGGGCGGCGAGATCCGCCCGCACCCGGCGGGGCTCGCGCACCCGGGCGAAGTCGAGCATGCGCCGCACGATGCCGGTGATGCGCTCGGCCTGCTCCCGGATGATGCCGGCGTCGCGCACGTCGCGGTCGTCGGCGCCGCGGCCGGCGATCAGCGCCGCGCGGCCCGCGATGACGTTCAGCGGCGTCCCGAGCTCGTGGGCGATGCCGGCGGCGAGCTGCCCCACGGTGGTCAGGCGGTCGGCGTGGCGAAGGCGGGCCTCGGCCTCCAGGGCGGCGCGGGAGGACTCGGCCGCCTCGCGGCGCGCCTCGGCGAGGTGCACCGCCATCTCGTTGAGGCTGCTCGCCAGCCAGGCGATCTCGTCGCCCCCCTGCGGGTCGAGGGGGTGGTCGAAGTCTCCGCGCCCGATGCGATCGGCCTTTCGGACGAGCTGCTCCACGCGGGTGCCGACGAGCAGGTGGCCGAAGACGAAGGCCCCGGCCAGGGACAGCACCGTCACGAGCAGGGCCGTGACCACGTTGCGGGCGACGAAGCGGCGGGCGAAGTCGTCGCGGCCGGCGAGGGGGGCCCGCACGATGACCGCCCCGACCCGCCGCCCGTCGCGCACCACCGGCTCGATGGCCTCCACCACCTCGTGGCCGTGCTCGTCCTCGCCGATGCGCCCGGCCGGGGCCTCCGGCACGGGGCCGTCGAACCAGGCCAGCTCCAGGTCGCCCACCTGGCGGCCGATGCCGGCGACGACCAGGGCGGGCGCCGCCACCGCCGGCAGCTCCGAGGCCCGGGCCAGCCCCCGGGCCAGCTCGGAGGCCTCCCGTCCCCGGGCCGCCTCGATGAGCACCATCTCGCGGCGCAGGGCCAGGAAGTCCGACACCAGCAGGGCCAGGACCGCCACCAGGGCCGTGATGCCGGCCAGCTTCAGGGACAGGCGCATCGTCCGCCTCCCGGGGGTGAGGCAGAATGCCCCACCCGTGACCATATCGCCACACCAGGCCGACGTCGCAAGGGCGCCGCCGCTTCGATATGCACCCCCGCCGAGCCCCGCCCGCCGGGAAAACGGGCGGCCGAACCGAGGAGGGCCCCATGGCCGAGGCCGACGAACCCACCGCCACCCCCGGCTCCGCCTGGGAGTTCCCCGGCTGGGGAACCTCGCGGCGCATCGACGACCTCAAGGTCGTCCGCAAGCCGATCCCGGCGCTGCACAAGCTCGGCGAGCTGCCCGCCACGGCGATTTGCGGCAACGACATCACCTCGAGCACGCTGTACGTCTCGGCCCTGTGCGCCGCCCAGGCCGGCAAGTACGCGCCGGTGGCCCTCGCGCTGGTCGCCGCCGTGCTCTACCTGTTCCGCAAGGTCTACGCCGAGGTCGGAAGCGCCCTGCCGCTGAACGGCGGCACCTACACGGTGCTGCTCAACACGACGAACAAGCGCATGGCGGCCACGGCGGCCTGCCTCACGCTGCTCTCCTACGTCGCCACCGCGGTGATCAGCGCCAGCGAGGCGATGCACTACCTGCACAACCTCGTGCCCTCGCTGCCGGTCTTCGCCGCCACCATCGTGCTGCTCGGCATCTTCGCCCTGCTCAACATCATCGGCATCACCGAGTCGGCCGTCGTCGCCACGGGCATCTTCCTGTTCCACATCACCACGCTGACCGTGCTCGCCGTCGGCGGCGGCTTCGCGGTGCTGCGCGACCCCGGCCTGCTGGCGGCGAACTGGGCCGAGCCCGCCCCCGGCGGCTTCGCCCGGGCCCTGTTCTTCGGCTTCGCCGCCGGGATGCTCGGCATCAGCGGCTTCGAGAGCTCGGCGAACTTCATCGAGGAGCAGAAGGAGGGCGTCTTCCCGAAGACCCTCCGCAACATGTGGATCGCCGTCGCGATCTTCAACCCCCTCATGAGCCTGCTGTCGCTGGGCCTGCTGCCCCTGGCGCGCATCCAGGAGGTGCCGCCCGACCTGCTGGCGCAAATGGGCCAGGCCAGCCTCGGCGGCTGGCTCCGCACCTGGGTGAGCGTGGACGCCGTGCTGGTGCTCAGCGGCGCCGTGCTCACCTCCTTCGTCGGCGTGACCGGGCTCATGCGGCGCATGGCCCTCGACCGCACGCTGCCGCAGGTGCTGCTGCGCCGCAACCGCTGGCGCGGCACGAACCACTGGATCGTGCTGGCCTTCTTCGCGGTGTGCGTCTCGATCCTCGTCGTGACCCGCGGCGAGGTCGAGATGCTGGCCGGCGTCTACACCCTGTCCTTCCTGTCGGTGATGGCGCTGTTCGCCGTGGGCAACATGCTGCTGAAGGTGCGGCGGGCGCGGCTGCCGCGCACCCACCGGGCGAGCTGGCCGGCGGTGACCCTGGCCTTCGCGGCGGTCCTGGTGGGGCTGGCGGGCAACATCCTGCTGGACCCGGAGTACGTGCGCGTCTTCGCCACCTACTTCGCGGCGACCGGGGCGGTGGTGGCGCTGATGTTCCTGCGGGTCCGGCTGCTCGAGCTCGTCCTGTTCGTGATGAACGGCGTCGTGGAGCGGGTGCTGGCCGTGAACCGGCGCGTCCACGAGGCGATCCGGCGCAACATCCGCGAGATTCACGCCCAGAGCGCGATCTACTTCGCCAAGGGCGACGACCCGGCCGAGCTGAACCGGGCGGCGCTGTACGTGCTCGAAAACGAGCAGACCGACCGGCTCACGGTGGTCCACGTCTACCGGGACGAGCGCGAGATCCCCGAGGGCCTCAGCCGGCACCTCCGGGAGATCGACCGCCTCTACCCGCGGCTTCGCATCGACTTCCTGGCGGTGAAGGGCGAGTTCGGCCCCGAGCTGATCGACGCCCTGTCCGAGCGCCTGGGCGTGCCCCGGAACTTCATGTTCATCGGCACCCCGGGCGACCGCTTCCCCCACCGCCTCGACAGCCTCGGCGGGGTGCGGGTCATCCTGTAGGCGCGCGCCGGGCTCAGGCCAGGGCGGCGGCCTCGACGGGGGGCGGCACCCGGGCGGCCCAGCGGTGGTAGCGCTTGAGGATCTCGCGTTCCACCTGGGCGATGCGCTGGCGGCTCACGCCGTAGCGCCGGCCGATCTCGGCGAGGGTCACCGGGTCGGCGGAGCGCAGGCGGGCCTTCCAGATGAAGCGCTCGCGGTCGTCGCGCAGCTCCGCCTCGAAGCGGTCGAGCCAGGCGCCGACGAGGCGGGCGGCCTCGGCGCGGGCGCAGGCCTCCTCGGGGTCGGCGGCGTCGGGGTCGGGGATGGTCTGGGCCGGGGCGAGGCCGCCGTCGTCGCTGTCGTCGAGGGGCACGGCCACGGCGCGGCGGGCGCGGTCGTAGGCCTGCACCTGCTCGCGGGGGACGCCGAGGGCCTCGGCCACGGTGGCGTCGTCGGCGTCCATGCCGCCGAGGATGCGCCAGCGCCGTTCCCGGGCGAGGCTCTGGGAGAGCAGCCGGGTGGAGCGCGAGCCGTCGGCGCTGAGCGGGCCGATCTCCCGCTCGACGCGGCGCAGGATCATCGCCTTCACCCAGTGGCGGGCGTAGCCGGCGAAGCTGACCCCGCGGGTGGGGTCGTAGCGCCGGGCGGCGAGGACCAGGCCGAGGACGCCTTCCGCTTCGAGCTCCTCGACGTCGAGGCCCGGGCGGGCGTGGCGGCGGGCCACCAGGGTGGCGAGCCAGCGGTGGGAGGCGATCCAGGCGCTGCGCTCCTCGGGAGTCGGGACCGGGCGGGTCGGCCGCGGCGCGAGGCCGGCGGGCTCGAGGTCCTCGGCGAGGGCATCTTCGTGAACGGGCGCTTCGAATTCGGTCATCACGTCCCTCCGGGGGGCGGGGGCCGCCGGGGAGCGGCCTCCGGGACGCCGAAAGCCCATGCAAGCTC
>WGAH01000877.1 GCA_015489145.1 Deltaproteobacteria bacterium | reverse complement strand
GTGCCGGAGCGCACCATGATCGCGCCGCAGGCCTGGCAGGGCGGGGCGTCGGACTGGGTGGAGAACACCGTGTGCTCGAGGTCGGCGCGGTCGGTGGGCTGGCCCGCGGTCTCCGAGGGGGCCTCGACGGTCGGGGCGGGCTCGCTCGCCGCGGTGTCGGTGGACCGGGTCTGGGCGCCGGAGCCGAAGCGGAGGTCCAGCCACCGGAAGATGTAGTCCATGATGCTCTTGGCGATGGGGATCTCGGGGTTGCCCGTGAAGCCCGAGGGCTCGAAGCGCATGTGCGAGAACTTCTCGGACAGCGCCTTGAGCGGCACGCCGTACTGGAGGGCCAGGCTCACCGAGGTGGCGAAGGCGTCCATGAGGCCCGAGATCGTCGATCCCTCCTTGGCCATGACCAGGAAGATCTCGCCCGGGGTGCCGTCCTCGAACATGCCCACGGTGACGTAGCCCTCGTGGCCGGCGATCGAGAACTTGTGGGTCAGCGCCTGGCGCTCGTCGGGGAGCTTGCGCCGCACCGGGCGGTACTCCTGCTTCTCCTCCTCGGACTTGTCGCCGTCGCGGCCGGTGTTGAGGGGCTGGGTGCGCTTGCAGCCGTCGCGGTAGATCGCGATGGCCTTCAGGCCCAGCCGCCAGGCCTCCATGTAGATGTTGGCGATGCTCTCGGGCGTGGCCTCGTGGGGCACGTTGACGGTCTTGGAGATCGCGCCGCTCAGGAAGGGCTGGACGGCGGCCATCATCTTGACGTGGCCCATCGGCGCGATGCTGCGCTTGCCGTTGCGGGGCTTGAAGGCGCAGTCGAAGACCGGCAGGTGCTCGTCCTTCAGGTAGGGCGCCCCCTCGATGGTGTCGTGGGCCTCGAGCCAGGCGCCGATGGCGGCCTGCTCGGAGGGCGAGTAGCCGAGCCGACGCAGGGCCTCGGGAACCGTCTGGTTGACGATCTTGAGCATCCCGCCGCCGACGAGCTTCTTGTACTTGATGAGGGCGATGTCGGGCTCGATGCCCGTCGTGTCGCAGTCCATCATGAAGCCGATCGTGCCCGTCGGGGCCAGCACGGTGACCTGGGCGTTGCGGAAGCCGTGCTCGCGGCCGAGGGCGACGGTCTCGTCCCAGACGGACTGGACCGCCTCGTACAGCTCGTCGGGAATGCCGTCGTGGGCCAGCGCCTTCGCGGCGGAGCGGTGCTTGCCGATCACCCGCAGCATGGGCTTCTGGTTGCGGAGGTAGCCGTTGAAGGGGCCGCGCAGGGCGGCGATGCGGGCCGACTGGGCGTAGGCGGCGCCGTGCATGAGCGCGGTGACGGCGGCGGCGAAGTTGCGGCCCTCGTCGCTGTCGTAGGGCAGGCCGCGGGCCATCAGCAGGGCGCCGAGGTTGGCATAGCCGAGGCCGAGGGGGCGGAATTCCTTGGAATTGCGGGTGATCGCCTCGGTGGGGTAGCTCGCCCGGTCGACGAGGATCTCCTGGGCGGTGATGGCGAGGCGCACCGCGGCGTCCATGCGCTCGGCGTCGATCTCGCCGCGGCCGTCCCGGAACTTCATCAGGTTGAGGCTGGCGAGGTTGCAGGCCGAGTCGTTGAGGAACATGTACTCGGAGCACGGGTTGGAGGCGTGGATCCGGTCGGTGTTGATGCAGGTGTGCCAGTCGTTGATCGTCGTGTCGAACTGCATGCCCGGGTCGCCGCACAGCCAGGCCGCCTCGGCGATCTCGGACATCAGCTCGCGGGCGCGCATCGTCTCGACCACGCTGCCGTCGGTGACGGCGCGGGTGCTCCACTCCTCGTCCCGCTCGACGGCGTGCATGAAGGCGTCGCTGACCCGCACGCTGTGGTTGGCGTTCTGGAAGAAGACCGAGTCGTAGGCCCCGCCGGGGACGTTGAAGCCGGGGTCGTAGCCCGCCTCGATGAGGGCCCAGGCCTTCTTCTCCTCGTCGGCCTTGCTGCGGATGAAGTCGCGGATGTCGGGGTGGTCGACGTCGAGGATCACCATCTTCGCGGCGCGGCGGGTCTTGCCCCCGCTCTTGATCACGCCGGCGAAGGCGTCGAAGCCGCGCATGAAGGACACCGGGCCGCTCGCGGTGCCGCCGCCGCGAAGGCGCTCCTTGCTCGAGCGGATCGGCGAGAGGTTGGAGCCGGCCCCGGAACCCCACTTGAACAGCATGCCCTCGGTGCGGGCCAGGCCGAGGATGCTCTCCATCGTGTCCTCGACGGAGTTGATGAAGCAGGCGGAGCACTGGGGGTGCGGCTCCACGCCGACGTTGAACCACACCGGGCTGTTGAAGGCGAGGTGCTGGTGCAGGCACAGCCAGGCGAGGTCGTCGCGGAAGGCCTCGGCGTCCTCGTCGGAGGCGAAGTAGCCGTCCTCGCGGCCCCAGGCCGTGATCGTGTCGACGACGCGGCCGATGAGCTGCCGGACGCTGGTCTCGCGCTCGGGGGTGCCGAGGTGGCCGCGGAAGTACTTGCTCACGACCACGTTGGTGGCGGTCACGCTCCAGGAGGCGGGAACCTCGACGTCCTTCTGCTCGAAGACGGCGGCGCCGCTGGCGTCCTGGATCGAGGCGTCGCGGCGCTCCCACGTCACCGTGTCCCACACCGAGGTGCCCGGCGGGCAGAAGCGGCGGGTCCAGCGGAGCCCCTCGGGCTGGGCGGCGGCGGTGGGCTGGGGAGCGGGCTGCTG
>WGAH01000876.1 GCA_015489145.1 Deltaproteobacteria bacterium | reverse complement strand
CGACGTGTTCTGGCGCCTGGTGCTCGCCAGCCGCGCCTTCGTCGGCCCCGGCCGGCACGCCCACCAGCAGGGCCACGGCGCAGGTGAGCAGCCCGGGGCCGACGAAGGCGCGGCTGGCGAGCACCAGGCGCCAGAACACGTCGCGGCCCATGTGGTCGGTGCCCAGCCAGTGCCCGCCCCCCGGCGGCAGCCCGGCCCGGGTCGGGTCGACGTCGGCGACCACGTCGTAGCCGGACAGCCAGCTCGCCGCCCAGCCGGCGAGCAGCAGGCCGAGGATGGCCCACCCCAGGCGCGCGCCCCAGCGCAACTCAGGCCCCTCCCCGCAGGCGCGGGTCGATGGCGATGCGCGCGAGGTCGCCGAGGAGCCGCGCCGCCGCGACGACCAGGGCCATCGCCAGGACGAGGCCGGTGGCGAGGGGGTAGTCGCGGCGCAGGCAGGCCTCCCACAGCAGGGCCCCCCCGCCGTTGAGCATCAGCACCTTCTCGATGACCACCAGCCCGCCCATGAGGAAGGCGACCCGGTTGGCGGCGAGGGCGGCGAGGGGAGGCAGGAGGTTGACCAGCACGTGCCAGCCCGGGCGCCCGCCCCGGGCGATCACCGCCTCGACGAAGGGGGCGTCGCGAATTCGCACGAGCTCGTCCTCGATCCCGGCGTGCACCTCTCCCAGGGAGCCGGAGCCCACGGCCAGGACGAGGATGCCGAGCGCGGTGCGGAGGGCCGAGGGCTGGTCGGGCAGGGCGAACCAGCCGGGCCGCGCGATGCGCCCCGCCTCGATCAGCGCGAAGGTCGTCTCGTTGATGCCGACGATGAGCAGGTAGGCGAGGAGGAAGACCGGCGCCACGCTCACCGCCTGCACGACCCGTCGGGCCCAGGCGCCCCGGCCGGCGGTGAACCAGGCCAGCGCCGTCCCGGCGAGCACCGTGACGAGCAGCGCCGGCAGGAGCAGGTGGGCCGAGGCTCCGGCGGCCCGGGCGACGAGCTCGGCCACCGGGGCGCCGGGGCGCACGGTGAGGCTGGAGCCGAGGTCGCCGTGCAGGGCCCGCCCCACGCTGGCGAGGAAGCGCACGGGCAACGGCCGGTCCAGTCCCCACTCGGCCTCGAGGAGGGGGCGGATCTCCTCGCCGTTGGGCACGAGGTCCACCGGGTCCCCCGGCGCCGCCCACAGCAGGAACTGCACGAAGAACACGGCCCCGAGCAGCGTGGCGGCGAACCAGGCCGCCCGCAGCCCCACGGCGCGCATCGCCGTCCAGGCCACCCCCGGACGCGCGCCCGGGAGCCCCGCGGGGGCCGCGTCGGGGAGGGCGGCGCTCACCGCATCTGCCAGCCGCGAACCCAGGTGAAGAAGTAGAACGGGTGGATCACCACGTCGCGGACCCGGGTGCTCATCGCGCTGTAGCTGTCGAGGGTCCACAGGAAGATCATCGGGGCGTCGGCGTGGACGACGCGGTGCAGCTCGCGCAGGGCGTCCTTCTTCTCGTGGGGATCGACGGTGTCCCGGGCCCGGTCGAGCAGCTCGTCGACCTGCTCGTTGTGGTAGCCGGTGAAGTTGCGGCTGCCCCGGCTGTGGAACTGCTCGCGCACGTCCTCGTTCCGGTCGAAGCTCCACTGGCTGAGGATCGCGTCGAAGTCGCGCTCGCGCCACACCCGCGCCTTCCAGCGCGCCTCGTCGAGGAAGTCCACGTCGACCTGGATGCCGTTGGACTGGAGCTGGCTCTGGAGGTTGATCACCACCTCCTGCGCCGACTCCAGCGACTTGTGGGCGCTGATGCGGAAGTGCAGCGGCTCGCCGTCGCGCACCCAGGCGTCGCCCTCGTGGACGTAGCCCGCCTCGGTGAGGAGCCGCTCGGCCTCGACGGGATTGTAGGCCCAGGGCTCCACGTCGTGGTTGTAGTAGGGGCTCGACTTGACGTAGGGGCCGCTCAGGATGTCGCCGGTGCCCACCGGGGCGAGGAGCGCCTCCACGTCGACGAGCTGGCTGAGCGCCTGGCGGACCCGCACGTCGTCGAAGGGCTCGCGATCGAGGTTGAAGCCGAGGTACCACCAGGAGTTCGTCTGGTACGGGTACAGCTCGACCTTGCGGTTGTTCTGGAGCACCGCGAGGTCGCGCGGCAGCACGCGCACCAGGGCTTCGAGGCTCTCGTAGAGGAGGAGCTTGGCCTGGTAGTTCTTGTCGGACACCTCGCGCATGACGATTTCCGGCAGCCCGATGTCGCCGCGGTAGCCCTCGTAGGCTTCCAGGCGGATCGAGTTGTCGTCGTTGTAGCGGACGAGGTGGTAGGGCCCGGTGCCCACCGGGTCGGTGCGGAAGGGGTCGGTGCGCTTGACGGTGGTGCCCGAGAAGCGGTGCTTGGGGAGGATCTTGAAGAACAGCTTGTCCTCGGGGCTCGCCTCGGGGCGCTCGAAGACCAGCCGCACCGCGTAGGGCCCGGCGACCTCCGCCTTCTTGATCCACTCCACGCGCCCGGCCTCGGTGGACAGGGTGCCCTTGTCCTTCATCGCCTCGATGGTGAACACCACGTCCTCGGCGGTGAGCGGCCGCCCGTCGTGCCAGGTGACGTCCTGGCGCAGGTCCACCCGCATCTCGGTGTGGTCCGGCGAGACCTCCCAGCGCTCGGCGAGCAGGGGCGCGGTGGCGAGGTCCTCGTCGTCGGTGAACAGGCCCTCGAAGATCAGCTCGTCGATGCGCGCCTCGCTCATCGTCGTCGTGAACAGCGGGTTGACGATGGCCGGCGCCTGGTCCTCGGCGTAGCGGAACGCCCCGGCGAAGGCCGAAAAGGAGGCGAACAGG
>WGAH01000875.1 GCA_015489145.1 Deltaproteobacteria bacterium | reverse complement strand
CTTCGGCCCGCTGTTCCGGCGCCAGGACGGCTACGCCCGGCAGGTCCGCATGCCCGAGCCGCCCCTGCTGCTGTGCGACCGGGTGGTGTCGCTGGAGGCCGAGCCGGGAAGCATGGGCAGGGGGGTGATCCGCACCGAGACCGACGTGACGGCCGACGCCTGGTACCTGCACGACGGGGCCATGCCCGCCGGCATCCAGATCGAGGCCGGCCAGGCCGACCTCATGCTCATCTCGTACCTGGGCATCGACTTCTTCAACCGGGGCGAGCGCGTCTACCGGCTCCTGGGTTGCAAGCTGCGCTACGAGGGCACGCCGCCGGCCCCCGGCGAGACGCTGCACTACGACATCGCCGTGGACGGCCACGCCAGCGCCGGCCCCGTGCGGCTGTTCTTCTTCCACTACGACTGCACGGTGGACGGCGAGCCCCGCCTCGTCGTCCGGGACGGGCAGGCGGGTTTCTTCACCGACGAGGAGCTCGACACCTCCGCCGGCGTGATCTGGGATGCCGAGACGGCCGAACGCCGCGAGAACCCCCGCCTGGACCCGCCGGAGCGGGCCACCCGGCACACCGCGCTCAGCCGGGAGCAGCTCCGCGCCTTCAGCGAGGGGCGGCCGTGGGACTGCTTCGGCCCGGGCTTCGAGCGGGCGAAGACCCACACCCGCACCCCGCGCATCCAGGGCGGCAAGATGCTGCTCCTCGACCGGGTGGACGTCCTCGACCACGCCGGCGGTCCCTGGGGGCGGGGCTACCTGCGCGCCACCCTCGACCTGTCCCCCGACGACTGGTTCTTCGAGGGGCACTTCAAGAACGACCCCTGCATGCCGGGCACGCTGATGTTCGAGGGCACGCTGCAGGCGATGGCGGTCTACCTCGCCAGCCTCGGCTTCACCCTGCGGCGGGACGGCTGGCGCTTCGAGGTGACCCGGGGCGACGAGATCGACATCAAGTGCCGCGGGCAGGCGACGCCCCGCAACCGCGAGCTGGTCACCGAGGTCTTCGTCGAGGAGCTCGTCGGCGGGCCGGAGCCGGTGCTCTACGCCGACGTGCTGTGCACGGTGGACGGGCTCAAGGCCTTTCACGCCCGGCGGGTGGGGCTGGCGCTCCGGCCGGCCTGGCCCCTCGACACCCTCGCCGAGCTGCCCGACCCGCCCCGCCGGGACGGCCCGGTGGCCCGCACCCCCGAGGGCTTCGCCTTCGACCACCGCAGCCTGCTCGCCTGCGCCTGGGGCCGTCCGAGCGAGGCCTTCGGCCCGGTCTACCGTCGCTTCGACGGCCCGCGCCACGTCGCCCGCCTGCCGGGACCGCCCTACCACTTCATGAGCCGGGTGGAGGCGGTGGACGGGCCGCAGGGCGAGGTGCGCCCGGGCACGGCGGTGACCATCGCCTACGACGTGCCGCCGGACGCCTGGTACTTCGCCGAGACGCCGCCGCTGCCCGGGAACGGCCGGCGCATGCCCTGGTGCGTGCTGCTCGAGGCGGTGCTCCAGCCCTGCGGCTGGCTGGCGAGCTACGTCGGCTCGGCGCTCACCAGCGACACCGACCTCTACTTCCGCAACCTGGACGGCAAGGCGGTGATCCACGCCCCGGTGCCGCCCGACGCCGGCAGCCTGCGGACGCGCGTGCGCCTGCTGCGATCCTCGTCCTCGGGGGGGATGATCGTGCAGGCCTTCGCCGTGCGCTGCGAGGCCGACGCCGGGCCCGTCCTCGACCTCGAGACGGTGTTCGGCTTCTTCCCGGCCGAGGCCCTGGCCCACCAGGTCGGCCTGCCCGTGGAGCCGGCGCACCGCGAGGCGCTGGAGGCCCCGCCGGCGGGGAGCCGCGACCTGCGCGCCGCGCCCCTCGGGGTGGAGCCGGCGGATCGCCTCGCGCTCCTCGACCGGGTGAGCGGCTTCTGGCCCGCGGGCGGGGCGGCGGGGCTCGGGCGCATCCGCGTCGAGATGGACGTGGACCCGGGGCAGTGGTTCTTCCGGGCGCACTTCATGGGCGACCCGGTGCAGCCGGGCTCCCTCGGCCTGGAGGCGATGCTCCGGGCGCTGGAGAGCTTCGCGGCCCTCGCGGGCCTCGTCCGCCCGGGCACGCCCTTCGAGCCCATGCCGGCGGGCAGCCGGCCGACGTGGACCTACCGCGGGCAGGTGGTCCCGGAAGACGAGCGCGTCACCGTGATCGTGGACGTGACCCGCCGCGAGGAGGGGCCGGAGGGGCTGCTCCTGGAGGGTTCGGGCGTCCTGTGGGTCGACGGGCGGCGCATCTACGAGGCCGCGGGGCTCGCGGTGCGGGCGGTCGCCGGGGGCGCCTGATCGCCGTCCCACCTTGGGACAACTCGACTCCGCGGCTTTTACGCCGAACATTGGCGGGTGATCGGGCGGCCGCCCGCCCGGTGGGCCCCGCCGCGCGCCGCGCGGTGTAGACCGCAGGCATGAATCCGCGTTTCCCCGTTTCCAGGGCGCCGGAGTCCCGGGGCACCCGCGTCGCCCTGGCCCTGCTCGCCTGCACCGTCGGCCTGGCCTGGGCGGCCGGGTTCGCCGGGGCGGGCCTGCGCCTGTCGGGGGACTCGGCCCTGTTCCTGGACCGCGCGGTGGGGCTGCACGCCCGGGGAGTGCTCGACCTGCCGGCCACCCGGCCGCCCCTCTACGTCCTGCTCCTCGCCCTGACCATGTTCGCCGTGCCCGTCCCGGCCGCCGCGGCGGCGGTCCTGGCCGGCGTCGCCCTGGGCGCCGCGACCTGGTTCGCCGGCCGCCTCGCCGGACGGCTGTCGGGCGACGGGGCGGTGGCGGTGGCGACGGCGCTGCTGGTCAGCGCCTGGCCGGCCTTCCTCACCGTCTTCGAGGTGGCCTGGACCGAGCAGGCGTTCACGGCGCTGCTCCTGGGGCACGCCTGGTACCTGCTGCGCTTCGCCGACGGCGGGGCGGCCCGGGACCACGCCCGCGCCGGGGTCTTCCTCGCGCTGGCCGCCCTCACCCGCTACGCCGGCGCCCCCTTGCTGCTGCTCTACGCGGTCGAGACGGCCCTGCTCGCGCCCTCCAGCCTCCGGGCCTGGGCGCGGGTCGCCCTCGCGCCCCTCCCCCTGGGCCTGTGGCTGCTCCGCAACCTCGCGGTGGAGGGCAGCCTCACCGGCGAGCGGCCGCCGAGCGAGGCGTCGGCCTTCCTCAACCTCCAGCGCACCGCCGACGCGGCGGCCGGGGCCCTCGACGCCGCGGGGCCCCTCGGGGTCCTGGCGGCGGTGGGGCTGGCGCTGCTCGTGGTCGAGGCGCGGCGGGACCGGCGCGGCCGGGCGGTGGCCCTCGCCCTCGCCGGCCTGCCGCTGCTCCACCAGCTCGCCGTCGGCTGGGCGGCCAGCGCGGCGCGGGTGGATGGCATCGGCCCCCGCTTCGTGGCCCCCTCGTTGCCCTTCCTGGCGTTGTGGGCCGCGGTGCCGGCGCGCGCCACCCGGCTGCCCGCCCCGTGGTCCGGCCTCGCGCCGGTCGGCGTCCTCGCCGGGCTCATCGTCGCCCTCGGGGGGCTGGCGGGCCCGCTCGGCGCCGACCTCGACGCCGTCGCCCGGGTGCGGGACGGCGAGGCGCACCACCTCGCCGCCGGCTTCGACGCCAGCTCCACCGCGCGGGATCTCGGGGCGCGCATCGCCGAGGCGGCGGAATCCCGAAACCCGCTCGTCGTCGGGGTGCTCGACCGCGGCACCTCGGACTACCGCGCCCTCGCCCTGCTCTACCGGCCGGGCGTCTGGGCGGGGGCGGGGCTCCGTCTCGTCGGCTTCGACGCCGACCCGGACGGGCCCCTCGTGATCCGTCTCGACGCCGACGGCGAGCCCCGGGAGCTGCGCGCCGTTCCCCTGGGGCCCTACCGCGGGCTGCCGCAACTCCGGGAGCGCTTCGAAGCGCTGGCGCGCGTCGCCGATGGCGATCCGGCCCTGATCCTGGCGTACCGGGGCGCCTTG
>WGAH01000874.1 GCA_015489145.1 Deltaproteobacteria bacterium | reverse complement strand
GAGTTGCCGCCCCCGCCGCCGCCCTCGCCGCGGGTTTCGACGCCTTCACGCGCTCCTGGCCCGCCCTGTTCCTCGGCGGCTGCCTGATGAACTGCACCGAGGGCGGCGGCGGGGGCGGCAACTCCCTGGGCCAGCTCGCCGAGGATCGGGGCGGCGGCGGTGGCTTCGGGCGCGACTTCGGCCACTCCTGGGACCTCGGCGACCTCGCGCACCGCCTCCACGCCGGCCTCGCCGACCTTCACGCCGCCGCCGGCCACGCCCTCGGCGGGCTCTCCGGCCCGCCCCTGGGCGCGGGCATGACCGATGGCGTGGCCCTCGTGGTGGGCCTCGCCGCCCTGGCGGTGGTGCTGCTCGTCGTCGGCGGCGTCGTCGCCTTCCGGGCCTGGATCTGGGGCGGCTACCTCCGGGTGCAGCAGCGCGCCCTCGGCGAGCTGCCCGGCGAGCCCGCCGCCGAGTTCGGGGTGCTGTTCGGCGGCGCGGACCGCTTCGTCGACAACCTGCTCTGGATGCTGCTCTCGGGGCTGATCTCCTTCGGGACCCTCGCCGTGGCCGCGCTTCCCGGCGGCGCCGTCGCCGTGGCCGGGGGCGTGCTGGAATCGGAGGCGCTGATGTGGATCGGCGCGGGGCTCGGCGTGATCGTCGCCCTGCCGGCGATGATCTACGTCAGCCTCGGCCTCGCGCTTGGGCGCTGTTTCGTCGTCTTCGACGGCCTGCCGGCCCGCGCCGCCCTCGACCGATCCTGGGCGATGGCCCGCGGCCAGCGCCTTCGCCTGTTCCTGTTCTTCCTCGTGCTCGGCCTGTTCCGCTTCGTCGCGGCCGTCGTCGGCTTCCTGATGTGCTGCGTCGGCATCGTCGTCACCGGCCCGGCGGCGCGCGCCGTGAGCGACACCGGGCTCACCGCGGCCTTCCTGCTCGCCACCCGCGGGCCCGAGGCGGTCCCCGGCGCGCGCGGGAAGTGACGGCGCGGGTGCTAAGCTCGCCGTCCCGGGAGGTCCCGTGAAACCCAGGCTGATCTGCGTGCCGGTGGCGCTCCAGCGCTACCTCGACCTGCCGCCGGTGGCCCTGCGGCAGCGCGACGTCGCCGGGCTCATCGCGCGCTCCACCGGCGCCGAGCTGCTCGTGCTCAGCGTGGACGCGCCGGTGGCCCTGGTCGCCCAGCTCGAGTCCACCCCCGAAAAGCTCGACCGGCTCGTCCAGCCGCTGCGCGACGACGGGCTCAGCGTGCAGGTGCTCCACCGCGAGGGGCGGCCGAGCGCGGTGGTGCGCGAGGTGATCGAGGGTGCCGGGGCCGACCTCCTCGTCATCGGCAGCCACAGCAAGCGCGGGCCCCTCGACGTGGGGGTGGGCAGCACCGCCTCGGCGCTGATGCGCTTCGACGACGTGCCGGTGCTCCTCGTGCGCCCCACCGGCGAGGAGGCCGCGCTGGCCCGCAAGCTCATGGTGCCCACCTACCCCTGGGTGTTTCCCTACCCGTGATCGCGCCGGACCTGGCGGGCGGCGGCGCCCTCGCCGACCGGGTGCGCGCCGCGACCGAGGGCGCCCTCGCCTCGGGGGCGCTGGCGCCGATCCGCACCCGGGTCGAGGCCGTGGACGACCGGGGCTGGCGCTTCGAGCTGCGGGTGGTGGAGGCCCTGCGCCGCAAGCCGCGGCCGGCGGACCCGGCGGCGGACCCCTTCGAGAACCCGGAACCCGCCCTCGTCGTGGCGGAGCTGCCCCCGGATCACCGCCTGCTGCTCAACAAGTTTCCCGTGTTCCCCGACCACCTCCTCGTCGTCACCCGCGCCTTCGCCCCCCAGGAGGTCCTGCCCGACGCGGCCGACTTCGCCGCCGCGCTGGCCGCCATGGCGGCGTTGCCCGGCGAGGCGCTCGCCTTTCACAACGGCGGCCGGACGGCCGGCGCGAGCCAGCCCCACCGGCACCTCCAGCTCGTGCCGGGCTACCGGGCGCCGCTGGAGCCGGCGTGGGCGCCCTGGGCCGAGGCCGGGCGAAACCCCGAGGCGGGCTTCGTCCACGCCCTGGCGCCGGCCACCGGCGACCCGGCCGAGCTGCGGGCGCGGGCGGCGGCCTTGCTGCGGCGGGTGGGGCGCGACCCGGCGCGGCCCGGCCCCTTCAACCTGCTGTGGACGCGCCGGTGGGTGCTCGTCGTGCCCCGCCGGCGCGAGTCCCACGCCGGCATCTCGATCAACGCCCTCGGCTTCGCCGGCAGCCTGCTGGCCCGGGACGCGGCCGAGGCGCGCCGCCTGCGCGACGCGGGGCCGCGGGCGGTGCTCGCCGGCGTGGCGGGCTGACCGCGCCGCGACGCGAATGTCGCGGTCCCGCCGGCCCCCCGCGAGGCCGAGGGACCACACCGCGGGCCTCCCGGGCGCGAGCCGGGTGGCACGAAACTTGCTAATACACCCGGGCGAGGAGGTCTCCCATGCGAACCGTTCCCGCTTCCCTCCTGGCCCTCGGCCTGGCCGCCTGCGCGGTCTTCGACGGCAAGCGCGACGAGGCCCTCGCCTCGGCCTGCACCGAGACGCGCTCGACCATCGCGCTCGACGCGGCGACGCCCCTGGGCATCACCGCCGCCGACGTCCTCGCGCTGGCCGAGGGCGACTGGAGCACCACGCTCACCTGGACCGACACCGGGGCGACGACGGGCCTCGCCATCGCCGTCGCCCGCGCGGCCGAGGAGGCGACCTACGTCGACCGGGAGCCGGTGGAGGGCTCCGACACCGGGCTCGCTCCCGCGCTGGACCTCGAGTGCCCGGACAGCATCGAGGTGGCGGTGGACCTCGCCTTCGTCACCGACGACGGCGGCTTCGACGAGGACTGGAGCGCGACGCTGAGCGGCAGCGACGCCGAGGTGGCGAGCATCGCCCAGGACATCGATCCCGACGCCCTCTCGGGAACGTGGCGCTTCGACGACGCCGCGTACTCCGACTACGACGAGATCCGCGTCTCCCTGAGCGCCCTGTTCGACGGCGTCGAGCCCCGGGGCACGATCAGCGCCTCGGGAAGCAAGGACGAGGGCTGCGACACCGGCGGAACCTGCACCGGCGAGGGCTTCTCGGACCTCGTGGCCGAGTTCGGCCCGGACGGGGAGTAGGCCGGCACCCGGCGCCCGGCGCGGCCTCCCGGTTCAGGGTTCGGGTTCCGCCAGCATCGCCGCCAGGCCGCTGGCCCGCTGCACCGTGCGCGCGAGGGCGGCGCGGAGGACGGGGACGGTGCCCCACCAGGTCACGCGGCGGCGGGCGCGGGTGAGGGCGGTGTAGATCAGCTCGCGGGTCTGGATCGGGCTCGGCCGGTCGGCGAGGACCAGGGCGACGTGGTGGAACTGCGAGCCCTGGGACTTGTGGACGGTCATCGCCAGGGCGCCCTCGTGGGGGGGCAGGCGGCCGGTGGGCACCTCGACGAGGCGGTCGCCGGCGGCGAGGAAGAACGCGGCCGGCTCGCCGTCGGCGCCGGGGAGCACCACGCCCACGTCGCCGTTCATCACGCCGAGCTCCGGGGTGTTGCGGGTCACGAGCAGCGGCCGCCCGAGCCAGTAGCGGCCGGCGAGCCAGCGGGCGCCGACGCCGGCCTCCTGCAGGGCGGCGCGAAGGCGGTTGCCGAGGGCGGCGTCCAGCGCCGCCACCCCCCGGCGGCCCCGCCGGTGGACCGCCAGCACCCGGTAGCCGTCCACGGACTCGAGGACCGCGCGGCGGGCCGGCTTGGACCAGCCCGCGGCCCGCCCGGCGAGGACGGCGTCGCGGAGGGACGGGCCAGCCGAGGCGTCCTCCGCCTCGATCCACGGGCGGGCCAGCTCGTCCAGGACCGCGTCGTCCGGCGCGCCTTCGAGGGGTCGATGCGCCACGCCCCCCGCGGGGCGGGTCATCGCCGCCACCGCCGCCTCGACGTCGCCGGCGCGCATGGCGTCGGCGGCCCGGGCCACGTCCGGGGCGTCCTTCTGCCGGTAGTTCACCGTGCGCCGGGCGAGGCAGCCGGCGAGGGGTCCCGGTCCCTCGGCGGCGCGCACGAGGTCGGCGAGCACCGTGCCCGCCTCGACGCTGGCGAGCTGCTGCGGGTCGCCGAGGAGGAGCAGGCGGGCGCCGGGGGCCACCGCCTCGGCGAGGCGGCGCATGAGGCGCAGGTCGATCATCGAGGCCTCGTCCACGATCACCACGTCGGCGGGCACCGGACGCTCGCGGTCGTGGCGGGCGCTCCCGTCGGGGCGCAGGCCGATGATCCGGTGAATCGTGCCGGCGCGGGCCAGGCCCGCGAAGGCGTGGGCGGCCCCCTCGATGCCGCCCACCTCCTCGCGGAGCACCTCGTCCATGCGGGCGGCGGCCTTGCCGGTGGGCGCGGCGAGCACCACCCGCGGGCGCTCGTCCTCGGGCCACAGCGCCAGCAGCACCGCCAGCAGCCGGGCCACCGACCAGGTCTTGCCCGTGCCGGGGCCGCCGGTGACGATGCTGAGGGTGCGGGCCAGGGCCAGCCGGATGCCGCGCCCGGTCTCGTCCTCCGGGTCGATGCCCAGCGCCTCGAGCCGCGCGCGCACCGCGGCGTCCTCCACGACCACCGCCGGCGGGCTCGCCACCCGCGCCCGCAGCGACGCCGCGGTCCGGGCCTGCTCGCGGGCCATGCGCCGGGTCAGCACGAGGACGCGCCCACCGCCGATGTCCTGGGCGAGGAAGGGCGTGGTTCGCCCGGGTTGCAGCCCCTCGGCCGTGGCCCGCTCCACCAGGGGCGAGGCGAGGACGGCCGCCTCCCAGGCCGCCGGGTCGGCGGGCCAGGCCGCCTCGGGCAGGGGGTCGGCCTCCGGGTCGACGGTCTCGGCGGCCACCGTCTCGCGCAGGTCGCGCAGGTCCACCCCGGCGTGGCCGGCCCGCGGCGCCCGCACGGCGAAGGCGAGGCCGAGCAGCGCCTCGGCGTCGGCCTCGCCCCACCGCGGCGCCACCGCGTCGACGATGAGCAGGTCGTCCTCGGACAGCACGCCGCGCTCGACGAAGGCCGCCGCCCGGCGGGCGAGGTCCGCGTTTCGGAGCGGGGTCCCGGTCATGGCCGCACCTCCTTCGCGCCGTCGAGGGCGGCGTCGAGGCCCTCCACCACCGCCCGGGGCCAGCGGTCGGCCCACACGCCGACCCGCGCCCCGTCCACCGCGGGCGTCTCGGGCCCCACCATGCCCCGCAGGAACAGGTAGAGGTGACCGCCGAAGCAGCGGTCGTAGTCGTAGTCCTCGCCGAGGCGCGCGCGCAGGAAGCGGTGCAGCGCCACCGTGTAGACGAGGGCCTGGAGGTGGTAGCCGTGGTGGGCCATCGCGTGGGCCAGCCACGGGCGCGTGTAGTGGCCGAGGGTGCCGTCCTGGCGGCGGCCGGCGGGCCCGAGGCGGTTGGTCTTGTAGTCGGCGATCCAGTAGCGGTCGCCCACCCGCAGCACGAGGTCGATGGCGCCGGTCAGGAAGCCGGCCACCCGGGGGAGCACGGACGCGCCGGCATCCTCGCGGGCCAGCAGCGCTTCGAGCCAGGCCCGGCCGGGCCAGTCGGGGTCGCCGTGCGCGCGCAGGGCGGCGGCGGCGGCGGCCGGGTCGAGGCGGCGGTCGAGGCTCGGGTGGCGGTAGCGGTGGTGGAGGCCGGCGCCGAGGCGCAGGTCGAAGCGCAGCTCGTCGAGGCGGTCCGCCGCCGGCAGGTCGGCCAGGGCGAAGCCCGCCGGCAGGCCGGCCCCGTCGAGGGGGGTGGCGAGGACCCGCGGGAGGTGCTCGACGAGGATCGCGTGCTGCTCGGGGTCGCGAATGCCCTCCCGCTCGCCCTCCTCGGCGACCAGCTCCGCCAGCGGGCGGCCGTCCCGGGCGGCGCCGGTCTGGAAGTCGAGGTGCTCGAGGACCGCGTGGACCCAGGTGCCCGGCGCGGTGCCGCCGCGCAGCGCCGCCATGCCCGGCGGGTCGGCGAGGGCCGGCGGGCATGGCGGCGCTGCGCGGCGGCACCGCGCCGGGCACCTGGGTCCACGCGGTCCTCGAGCACCTCGACTTCCAGACCGGCGCCGCCCG
>WGAH01000873.1 GCA_015489145.1 Deltaproteobacteria bacterium | reverse complement strand
TCGACGCCGTGCGCCCCGAGGAGGTCCGCGTGATGGCCCTCGACGCCGAGGGCCACACCGTCGTCCGCCCCCTCACCGACCTGCCCGAGGCGGCGCGGGCCGTCGGCCTCCAGGCCGGCGAGCTGTGGGCCAGCACCGGCGAGGACTGGGTCCTCGGGCACGCCGGCCCGCGGAGATCCGCCGACCGCCAGGCGATGTGAAGAACCGCCCCCCGCCGGGAGGCGAGGAGCGGTTCGCGCCGGTGGGCGGCTTCGGGCCTACTTGCCGAAGGTGGCCTTCATGTAGCCGACGACGGCCTTGATCTGGTCGTCCTTGAGGGTGGAGCCCCAGGGGGGCATGGTGCCGATGTCGCCGGTCATGCCGTCCTTGACCGACTTCTCGAGGTCGGCGTCGGCCTTGGCGAGGCGGGCCTTGTCCTGGGTGAAGTCGGGGGCCATCTTGCCGCCCATGCCGGTGCCGTCGGCCTGGTGGCAGGAGACGCAGTACTGGTCGTAGATCGCCTTGCCGTCGACCTTGGCGGCCTCGCCCTCGGGGGCCTTGGGCGCCTCGGCCTTCGGGGCGGGGGCGGACTCGCCGCCGCCGCAGGCGGCCAGCAGGAGCGTGGCGAAAAGGAGCTTCTTCATGGAATTCCTCCGGTGGTTCCCGGCTGGCCGGGCGCGCGCGACCCGAACGCGGACGCGTCACCCCGCCAGCCTCGGCGGCGGCCTATCCGGTTCCGGCCGGGGTGCCGAAGCAGAATCCCCGTCCCTCATCCCCCGTTCGCGCCCCGGGCCGCCCGCCGCAGGCGGTCGTTGATCGCGGCTCCCAGGCCGCTGTCGGGGGCGACCTCGGCGACGAGCACGTCCACGCCGAGGGCATCGAGCCGGCGCAGCTCCGCGTACAGCCTCCGGGCGTGGTCCTCGGGCTCACCGGCGCGCAGCACCGCCACCCGCAACCCGCGCTGCCGCAGGCGGGCGGCCTCGGCCTCCGGGTCGCGGCTCAGGCGCAGGGCCGTGCGCGGCGCGTAGTGGGCGGGGAGCGTGCCGGGCGCGGCGACGCCGCCGGGCTCGACGGGCCCGACCAGCGCCTCGATGGCCTCGACCGGCACGCCGCCGGGCCGCAGCAGGCCCACGCGGTCGGGACGGCTGAGGTCGACGATGGTGCTCTCGACGCCGACGGCGCAGGGGCCGCCGTCGAGGACGAAGACCTCCTCGCCGAACTCCTCGCGGACGTGCTCGGCCCGGGTGGGGCTCACCCGGCCGAAGCGGTTGGCCGAGGGCGCCGCGACGCCGCCGCCGAAGGCCCGCAGCAGCGCCAGGGCGACCGGGTGGCGGGGCACGCGCACCCCCACCGTGTCGCGCCCGCCGGTCACCTCGTCGAGGGCGGCGGGGCGGCGCGGGAGGACGAGGGTGAGGGGCCCCGGCCAGAAGGCGGCGGCCAGCGCCCGGGCCCGGCCGTCGAGGACGGCGAAGCGCTCCGCGGCCCCCACGCCGGCGACGTGCACGATGAGGGGGTGGTCCGCCGGACGGCCCTTGGCGGCGAAGACGCGGCGCACCGCGAGGGGATCGGCCGCGTCCGCGCCCAGCCCGTAGACGGTCTCGGTGGGAAAGGCGACCAGCTCGCCGGCCCGCAGGAGCGCCACGGCGCGCGCCAGGGCCGCCCCGTCGAGGGTGCTGCGGTCGTCGTCGGTGGCCACGGGATTCCTCCGGGACCGGCGGCCCGGCTTGGATAGGGGGGGAACGAGGAGCCCGCCCTAACATGACCCACGGCCAGCCAACCGGCAGCGACACCCAGGAACCCGCCTTCGAACCAGAGATCCACCAGGCCATCCGCTTCGACCTCCCGGTCGAGGGCATGACCTGCGCCTCCTGCGCCGCCCGCCTCCAGCGCGTGCTCGGCCGGGTGGAGGGGGTCGAGTCCGCCGACGTGAACTACGCGACGGCCCAGGCCACCATCTCCGTGCAGCCCGGCGAGGTCGACCGGGAGGCCCTGGTCGAGGCGATCGAGCGCGCCGGCTTCGACGTGCCCGAGGGCGTGGACGGCGAGGACCCGGCGGCCCTGGCCGAGGCCCGGGCGGCGGCGGAGGCCCGGGAACGGGCCGGCCTGCGCCGCGACACCCTCCTCGCCGCGGTGCTCACCCTCCCGGTGTTCGTGCTCGGCATGGCGGGGATGCACGGCGGCCTGGACTGGGAGCCGGGGCACTGGATCTCGCTGGTGCTCAGCGCGGCGGTGGTCGGCTGGAGCGGGCGGCGCTTCTTCGCCGACGCCTGGACGGCGGCGCGCAACCGCGACGCCAACATGAACACCCTGGTGGCGGTGGGCGTGAGCGCGGCCTGGCTGCTGAGCGCCGCCGCCACCGTGGCGCCGGGGCTGTTCCCCGGGGAACGCCCCATCTACTTCGAGTCCGCCGCCGTGGTGGTCACCCTGGTCCTGTTCGGCCGCTGGCTGGAGGCCGGGGCCAAGGGCCGCGCCGGGCGGGCCGTGGCCGAGCTGATGACCCTGGCGCCCCCCACCGCCCGGGTCGTCCGCCGGGGCGCCGTGGAGGAGGTCCCCGCCGAGGAGGTGCGGATCGGCGACCTCGTCGAGGCCCGCCCCGGCGATCGCATCGCCGCGGACGGCGTGATCGAGTCGGGGCGCACCAGCGTGGACGAGAGCATGCTCACCGGCGAGTCGGTCCCGGTGTCGCGGGCGCCCGGCGACCCGGTGCTCGCCGGCACCGTCAACGGCGAGGGGGTGATCCGCTACCGGGCGACGGCCACCGGGCGGCGCACGGCG
This sequence comes from Deltaproteobacteria bacterium, assembly GCA_015489145.1. Taxonomy (GTDB): domain Bacteria; phylum Myxococcota_A; class UBA796; order UBA796; family UBA2385; genus S143-5. The sequence goes on along the minus strand of WGAH01000873.1, from coordinate 4,603 downwards.
CTGGCCCGCATCGCCCGCGCCGTCCACGACGCCCAGGCCGCCAAGCCGCCCGTCCAGCGCCTCGCCGACCGCATCGCCGCGGTCTTCACGCCGGCGGTCATGGGGATCGCGCTGGTCACCTTCATCGCCTGGATGGCGCTCGGCGGCGGCTTCACCGACGCCCTCCTCTCGGCGGTGAGCGTGCTGGTGGTCGCCTGCCCCTGCGCCCTGGGCCTCGCCACGCCGACGGCGATCCTCGTCGGCACCGGCGAGGCCGCCCGGCAGGGCATCCTGTTCCGGGACGCCTCGGCCCTCGAGCGCGCCCACGCCGTTCGCACCGTCGTCTTCGACAAGACCGGCACGCTGACCGAGGGCCGCTTCGCCGTCGAGGCCGTCGAGCCCGCTCCCGGGATGGATCGCGACGCCCTGCTCGCCGCCTGCGCGGCGGTGGAGTCCGGCAGCGAGCACCCGTTGGGGCGCGCCATCCTCGAAGCCGCCGAGGGGCTCGCGCTCCCCGCCGCCCGCGAGGCGCGGGCGATTCCCGGCCAGGGCATCGAGGCGGTGGTCGAGGGCGCCCGCTGGCGGGTGGTCGCCCCCCGCTTCGCCGGCGACCCCGCGGTGCCCGCCGACCGGGTCCGCGCCCTGGAGGACGCCGGCGCCACCGTGGTCGTCGCCCTGCGCGACGGCGCCTGGGCCGGGCTGCTCGCGCTGGCCGACCAGCCCCGCGCGGAGGCCGAGGAAGCCCTCGCGCGGCTGCGGGCCATGGGCGTCGTCCCCGTCATGCTCACCGGCGACGCCCGGCGGGTGGCGCGGCGCGTCGCCGAGCGCCTCGGCATCGCCGAGGTGGAAGCGGAGGTGCTGCCCGAGGACAAGGCCCGGACCGTGGCCCGCATCGCCCGGGAGCACCAGGACGGCGGGCTCGTCGCGATGATCGGCGACGGCGTGAACGACGCCCCGGCCCTGGCCGCCGCCCACGTCGGCGTCGCCATGGGCAGCGCCTCGGCCGTCGCCATCGAGGCCGCCCCGGTGGCCCTCGTCCGCAACGACCTCCGCCTCGTGCCGGCGGCCCTCGACCTCTCCCGGGCCACCATGCGGACCATTCGGCAGAACCTCGCCTGGGCCTTCGGCTACAACGTCATCGCCATCCCCGTCGCCGCCGGCGCCCTCTACCCCGTCTGGGGCCTGCGCCTCTCGCCGATGATCGCCGGCGCGGCGATGGCCCTGTCCAGCGTCAGCGTCGTCACGAACAGCCTGCGCCTGCGGGGCCGTGCAAGGCGCCGGACCCACCGGACCGACTCCGGCAGCCCGTCCCGAACCCGCGCGTGAGGCGGCGGCTCGGCCCGTCCCGCACTTGAACCGCGGGGGCGGGCGTTCTATCCTCCGGGGAGCCCCGAACCGTGAGGACCGAATGACCGCGCTTCGCTCCCGCCTTGCCCTCCTCGCCTCCTTCGGCCTCCTGGTCGCCTGCGGCGACAAGGGAAGCGACACCGACAACGGCCCCGTCGACGCCGACGGGGACGGCTACGACGCCACCGAGGACTGCGACGACGACAACGCCAACGTCTTCCCCGGCGCGCCGGATTCCTGGTACGACGGCCTCGACGCCGATTGCGCCGGCAACGACGACTACGACGCCGACGGCGACGGCGTCCGCAGCTCCGACTACGGCGGGGCCGACTGCGACGACTCCGACCCCGACATCAGCCCCACCGCCACCGAGGTCTGGTACGACGGCGTCGACCAGGACTGTCGGGGCGACGACGACTACGACGCCGACGTGGACGGCTTCCAGTCGGCGGAACACGTCGACGGCGGCCTCGACTGCGACGATTCCGACCCGGACATCTGGCCCGGCGCGGTCGACACCTGGTACGACGGGGTCGACTCCAACTGCGACGGGGCCAGCGACTACGACGCCGACGAGGACGGTTACGACGCCGACGCCTACGGCGGGACCGACTGCGACGACGCCGACGCCGCGGTCCACCCCGACGCCGACGAGGTCTGGTACGACGGCATCGACGAGGACTGCGACGGGGCCAGCGACTACGACGCCGACGGAGACGGCTGGGACTCCGACGACTACGGCGGCACCGACTGCCAGGACGACGACCCGGACGCCTGGGCCGGCGCCGACGAGCAGATCGACGGGCACGACACCGATTGCGACGGAAAGGCCGACGACTTCGCGGTGGGCGAGGGCTACGAGGGCGAGGTGATCTGGGGCGACACCGGCGACGCCTCCTTCGGCGCGGCGCTGGCCGTGGCCGACGCCGACGGCGACGGGCTCGACGACGCCGCCGTGGTCCAGCTCGCCGACGGCGGCACCTCGACGGGCGGCCTCGGCTTCGTCGGGATCTACGAGGGCGCCACCCTCGCGAGCGGTTCCGCCACCTCGGCCTCCGCCGACGCCATGGTGCTGAGCGGCGCCCTCGACGGTCCCATCGGCGCGGTGGCCTGGCTGCCCGACATGGACGGCGACGGCGCGATGGAGCTGCTGGTCGGCGTACCCGACGCCGCCCGGGGCGCGGGGGCCGTCGCCCTGGTGACGTCGGCCGAGTACGCGATGAACCCGGCCTTCGACGAGGCCGCCCGCCTCGTCGAGGGCGGCGCCGACGAGACCGGCGTGGGCGAGGTCGTCGCCCTGCTCGGCGACCTCGACGGCGACGGCGTCGACGAGTTCGGCGTCGGCTCGCCGGACAACGGCGACGTGGGCGGGGCCTGGGTCTTCCTCGGGAGCGACTTCGCCGCCGCCACCACCGCCACCACCCGCGACGCCGCGACGGCCTGGAGCGGCACACCCGACAGCGGTTCCGAGGTGGGCGCCGCGATGGTCGCCCTCGGCGACATCGACGGCGACGGCTACGACGACTACGCCCTCGGCGATCCCGGGCGCCCCGACGGCGCCGGCACCGTCGCCCTCATCCTCGGCGGCACCCTCGCCCCCACCGGCGACCCGACCACCGACGGCTGGATGACCATCGAGGGCAACAGCGACGGCGACGCCCTGGGCCGCGCGCTGGCCGCCGGCGACATCGACGGCGACGGCGCCCTCGACCTCGTGATCGGCGCCCCCTACGAGAGCACCCAGGCCGGCGAGGTCCACGTCGTCCTGCACGACGCCTTCGCCGCCGGCGGTTTCACCGTCGACGACGTCGCCACCGTCTCCTACGTCGGCGACACCAACTTCGGACGCGGCGGCACGGCCGTGGCCACCGGCGGGGACGTGGACGGCGACGGCCAGGACGACCTCCTCGTCGGCGGCCCCGGCGAGTCCGCCGCCGGCTCCTACGCCGGCAACGTCTGGCTCGTGATCAGCGGCGAGACGGGCAACCGCGCCCTCGCCAACGCCGACGCCGCGCTGGTGGGCACCGCCGTGGACGACCAGGCCGGCACCGCCGTCGGGCTCGGCGACGTGGACGGGGACGGCCTCGCCGACCTCCTGTTCACCGCGCCGGGCGCCGATCTCCTCGGCGGCGAGGGCGCCCTGTTCGTCGCCTACAGCGGGTACTGATGCCGGCGCTCGCGCTCCTCCTCCTGGCCGCCTGCGGGCCGCCGGAGGAGGAGCAGCACTTCGGCCACGCCGGCGCCGACCCGGCCTCCGACCGCTGCCCCGCGGGCATGGTCGAGGTGCAGGGAGGGGCGCGCACCCTCGGCGAGACGGACGAGGCCCGCATCGAAAGCTACGGCGACAACGTCATTCCCGTCGACGACTACGCCATCGAGAGCTTCTGCATGGACCGCTACCCCTTCCCCGGCCGGAAGGGGGCGGCCTGGCCCCTCGACGGGCTGAACTACGCGCGGGTGGGCGAACTGGCGGCGCTCCTCGCCGACTACGGGCGGCGGGCCTGCACGGTCACCGAGCTCCTCTACGCCGCCGCCGGCAAGGCGAACTGGCGCTACCCCACCGACCCGGCGGACCCCCCGGACGGCCTGTGCGACCCGGACGACGGCGACCCCGATCCCATCGGCGCCTGGGCGGACTGCGAGAGCCCGATGGGCGTCCACGACTTCCAGGTCCGCAGCACCTGGGGCCGCCTCGACGAGGCGATGGCCGACGTCGTGAAGGACCAGCGCGAGTTCGGCCTGCCCGAGGACCACGACTGGGCGGCCTGGGGCGGAACCAGCCGGGCCGACACCTACTACAGCCCCGACAACTACGGCATCCACTTCCACGCCGCCGACGACGAGCCCTACCTCGACGACTCCTTCCGGGCGTGCGCCGACCGCACCGCCCTCGGCGAGGAGCCCGACCCGGACCTCGACGAGGCGTGGTCGGCGTTCCTGGACGCCTTCGAGGAGGAAGGCACCTACGCCGCGATTCTCGGGGACTGATCGCGCCCCGAGGCGGACCAGTCCTGTCCGCTTCGCATTCGCGGACCGGATCTGACCGCTTCGCCGCTTGTCGCCCCCGGGTCCCGGACCTTAGGGGAGCCCACCTGAACGCGGGAGAGCAACCATGACGGTCAACAAGGTCATCCTCATCGGCAACCTGGGCCAGGACCCGGAAATGCGCACCACCGCCGGCGGAACCCCCGTCGCCAACCTCCGCATCGCCACCACCGAGCGCCGCAAGGACCGCGACGGCAACTGGGGCGACCACACGGAGTGGCACACCGTCGTC
>WGAH01000872.1 GCA_015489145.1 Deltaproteobacteria bacterium | reverse complement strand
CCCCTGGACCGCCCTCGACACCGAGGAGTGCGCGCCGCCCCTGCCCTGGAAGCACGACGAGCGCCTGTCCGAGGAGGAACTCGCCACCTTCCGCGCCTGGGTGGACGCCGGCACCCCCGAGGGCGAGCCGCGCGAGTTCCCGGCGGTCGAGACGGCGGCCTTCGAGGGCGAGCCCCTGAGCCCGGCGCGGCCCCTCGCCGTGCCCGCCGACGGGCCCGACCTGTACCGCTGCATCCCGCTGGACCCGGGCCTGGAGTCGACCCGGTGGATCGCCGGCCTGCAGGTGGTGCCCGGCGACGAGGCCGTGGTCCACCACGCCCTGGTGTTCAGCGATCCCAGCGGCGCCGCCCGGGACCTCGCCGGCGAGGACGGCAGCTACGACTGCTACGGCGGCGCCGGCGTGCCCGACGCCGAGGTGCTGTTCGCCTGGGCGCCGGGCAGCGAGGCCTTGCAGATGCCCGAGGACGCCGGCTTCCCGCTGCCGGCCGGCGGCGGCCTGGTGCTCCAGCTCCACCACCACCCCTCGGGCGAGGCCACCGAGGACCTCACCCGCCTCGACGTGGCCTGGCTCGACGAGGCGCCCGCCCACACGGCGCTGATGGCCGCCATCGGCGTGGCCTCCGAGGGCGACGCCGACGACGAGGCCCTGGTGGACCCGCCCTTCCTCGTCCCGGCGGGTGCGCGGGAACACGTCGAGACGCTGCGTTACCCCATCGAGCTGTCGCCCGCCCTCGACCTGCGCGTCTGGTCGGCCTTCGGCCACATGCACCTCGCCGGCACCGACGTGCGCGTGGCCCTGGAACGCGACGGCGAGCAGACCTGCCTCATCCAGGAGCCGGTCTGGGACTTCGACTGGCAGCGCACCTACGTCTACGACGGCGCCTTCGACGAGCTTCCGGCGGTGCGGGACGGCGACGTGCTCGAGATTCGCTGCACCTACGACAACACCGCCGACAATCCCCTGCTCGCCGCCGCCCTCGCGGAACAGGGCCTCGCCGAGCCCGCCGACATCGGGCCCGGCGAGGGAACCTTCGACGAGATGTGCGTGGCGATCCTCGGGGTGGTGTATTGAGGGGCCCTACAGCGTGGCGTCGAGGGCCTGCTTCAGGTCGGCGAGCAGGTCGGCGAGGTTCTCGCAGCCCACCGACAGGCGCACGAGGCCGCCGCTGATGCCGGTCTCGCGCAGCTCGTCTTCGCTCATGCCGGCGTGGGTCATCGAGGCCGGGTGCTCGATGAGGGACTCGACGCCGCCGAGCGACACGGCGAGGGCGGGGATGCGGACGGCGTTCATCAGCTTGACGCCGGCCTCGTAGCCGCCCCGGAGGACCAGGGTGATCATCGAGCCCGGACCGTCCTGCTGCCGCGTGGCGAGCGCGTGCTGCGGGTGCGAGGGCAGGCCGGGGTAGAGCACGCGCTCGACGGCCGGGTGGGCCTCGATGAAGGGGGCCAGCTCGATGGCGTTGGCCTGGGCGGCGCGCACCCGCAGGGGCAGCGTCTTGATGCCGCGCAGGACCAGCCAGGCCTGGTGCGGGTCCATGTTGGCGCCGAAGTAGGTGCGCGCCCGCAGCACCTTCTTGTGGAGCTCCTCGTCGGAGCCGACCACCATGCCGGCCACCACGTCGCCGTGCCCGTTGAGGTACTTGGTCATGCTGTGCATCACCAGGTCGGCCCCGAGCTCGAGGGGACGCTGGAGGATCGGCGAGGCGAAGGTGTTGTCGACCATCACCCGGACGCCGTGCCGGTGCGCGATCTCGGCGACGCCGGCGATGTCGGTCACCCGCAGGGTCGGGTTGGTGGGCGTCTCGAGGCAGATGAGCCGCGTCTCCGGGCGCAGCGCCGGCTCGACCGCGGACAGGTCGGCGGTGTCGACGAAGGTGGAGGTGACGCCGAAGCGGCTCATCTCGTGCTCGAGGAGCAGGCGGCTGGGGCCGTAGACCGTGTCGCCCATCACCACGTGGTCGCCGGCCCGGAGGAGGCCGAGGAGCACGGTGGACAGGGCCGCCATGCCCGAGCCGACCGCCACGCCCCAGGCGCCGCGCTCGAGGGCGGCGACGTTGTCCTCGAGCATGCGGATCGTCGGGTTGCCGATGCGGGTGTAGATGTAGCCGTCCTCCTCGCCGGCGAAGCGCCGGGCTCCCTGCTCCGGGGTGTCGAAGGCGAAGGTGGAGGTCTGGTACAGCACCGGCGCCACCGAGCCCGTCGTCGGGTCGAGGGGCTGGCCGGCGTGGATGGCGAGGGTTTCGATGCCGTGCTGATCGGTGGGGGTCATGGCGGACACCTCGGGCGCTCCGGGCGCGAAGGGGTCGCCCCGCATAACCGGAGCCCGGGCGGTTGGAGCCCCCCCCTTTGGACGGTGCGACCGTCGTTTTCGCAGGTCCCCGCACCCCGGCCGCGGCGCCCGGGCCTTCGGCGCCGTGGCGCCGTCTTCGAGCGGGCCCGCGTGCCTTGGAGGCGGATGGGGGCGCCGGCAAGCGGCGTGGGGTTGGCGTCCCGCAGCTCCAGCGCGCGAGGCCGATGAAGGAGGCCCGCGGCAGGGCGTCGCGCACGTGCCGGGCGAAACTGTCGAAGGGGGCGGCTACGCGGAAGAGTGCGCCTGGCGGTAGGTCAAGTCGAACACCGTGTCGGTCAGCCACCGCCGGAAGCCCTCGTTGTCCGTGAACTGCTTGACCAGCTCGACGTCGTCGTGCAGCAGCGCGGTCATGACCCTCACGAGCGCCTGGTCGTGCTCGATGCGGGCGTTCTGCCTGTCGGAGTTCTTCACGGCATTCCGGTAGGCCTCGTCGGCCGCCACCCGGTTCGGGATCTCCTCGGTGATGAGGCGATGCACGCGGTCCTTGTCGGTCCACTCGATGTTTCCGAACTGCTCGTTGAAAGACCGGATGATGTTGGACAGGTGGTCGAGCTCGGGCTCGGGCTTGCGTCCCCCGCCCGCGGCCGGCACGGGCTCGATCTCGCCCTCCTCGTCTGCGAGCGCGATCTTCACCGCCGCGCGCTTTTCCACGCGGTAGCTGTCCATGTCGATCGCCTCGAGGATGCCCCGGGAGAGGTCCTCCTCCTTCGGCGCGGGCAGCTTCGGTACCAGGAAGGTCAAGAAGATCGAGAGTTTCTCCCACTCGGCGTGGGTGTAGGGAAGCACCTGGGAGAGGAATCCGTAGGTGCGCAGGAACGCCTTGGCCTTGCCCTTGAAGTCGACCTGCCCGTCTTCGTCCAGGTCTTCGCGGTAGACTGCCACGCAGTTGTCGAGAATCGGGTCGAGCTGGTCGCGGTCGGCGCCTTCCAGGTACTGTCGGACCAGCTCGTCCACCTGCTCGGGCGCGTAGACCTGGTAGCCGTCGAGGTCGGCCTTCAGGTCGTGAAGCTTGTCCGGATCGGTCTCGTCGGCGAGCACGGTCGTGCGGTAGTAGGGCTCGAAGGCCCGGCGAATCGTCTCGACGTCGTTCTGGAAATCCATCACGAAGACGTCGTGCTTCTTCGGGTGGGCCCGGTTCAGCCGCGAGAGCGTCTGCACCGCCTTGACCCCCGAGAGCGGCTTGTCCACGTACATCGTGTGCAGCAGCGGCTCGTCGTAGCCCGTCTGGAACTTGTCGGCGCAGATCAGGAAGCGGTAGGGATCCTCGCGGATCTTGTCGGCGATCTGGCTGGACGGGAAGCCGTTGAGCGAGGCCTCGGTCACCTTTTCGCCGCCGTGCTCGTGCTCGCCGGAGAACGCGACGATCGCCCGGTAGGGGCTCTTGCGCTCGTGCAGGTAGTCGCGGAAGGCGTGGAAGTACCGGATCGCGCGCTCGATGCTGCTGGTGACGACCATCGCGCGCGCCTGGCCGCCGATCTTGTTCCTGGCGAGCACCTGCTCGTGGAAGTGGTCCACCATGATCTCGGCCTTGAGCCGGATCGCGTGGTCGTGGCTCTCGACGTAGCGCCGCAGCTTCTTCTTTGCTTTCCTGGTGTCGAACTCGGGGTCGTCCTCGATCTTCTTGACGAGCCTGTAGTAGCTCTCGACCGGCGTGTAGTGGGCGAGCACGTCGAGGATGAAGCCCTCCTCGATCGCCTGTTTCATCGTGTAGCTGTGGAAGGGCCGGTGCTGGACCGTCCCGTCCGGCCGCGGCACGGGTTCGCCGAAGAGCTCGAGGGTCTTGTTCTTGGGCGTGGCGGTGAACGCGAAGTAGCTCGCGTTGGGTAGGAGCTTCTTCGCCTCGATCAGCCGGTTGATGCGGTCCTCGAGGGTGTCGGCCTCGTCGCTCTCGCCACCGCCCGCGAGCGCCTGGTGCATCTTGGCGGTCGTGCGGCCGCCCTGGCTGGAGTGCGCCTCGTCGATGATGATGGCGAAGCGCCGGCCCTTGTGCTCGCTGCCGATCTCGTCGAGGATGAAGGGGAACTTCTGCACCGTCGAGATGATGATCTTCTTGCCCTCGGCGAGGAACTTGCGCAGGTCGCCCGATCGCTCGGCGTGCCCGACCGTCGCGCCGACCTGGGCGAACTGCTTGAT
>WGAH01000871.1 GCA_015489145.1 Deltaproteobacteria bacterium | reverse complement strand
GGTCGGCCACCGCGCCGGCCGCTTCGCCGAGGCCTGTGCCCGGCTCTGGTTCGCGGTGGACGGCGACGGCGACGGGGTGCGCGCCGTGGTCCCCGACAGCCCCTGCGTGCCGGTGCGGGCCGGGCCGCCGGCCGGGGTGGTGGCGACCCTGCCCTCGGTGGCGCGGCCCGGCGAGACGGTGGAGCTGGCGGCGTCGAGCACCGCCACCGCCAGCTCCACCGTCTCGCCGGGCCTCGACGCGCCGGCGGCGGTGCGCCTGGCCGAGGACGCCGGGGGCGTGGGCCGGGTGGCGGTGAAGGCCCCGGCCGAGGGGGTCTACGCCGTGCGCCTGGCCGGCCCCGGCGGGTTGGTGGGCGAGTCGAACCCGATGCTGGTGAGCGCGTCGGCGCCGCGGGTGCTGTGGGGCGACCTGCACGGTCACACCGCGCTTTCGGACGGGACGGGCACGCCGGAGGCGTACTTCGCCTACGCCCGCGAGGTGGCGGCCCTCGACTTCGCCGCCCTCACCGACCACGACCACTGGGGGATGCGCTTCCTCGACGCGACCCCGGAGGCCCGGGCGCGGGTGCGGGCGGCGGCGGATGCGGCGAACGAGCCGGGCCGCTTCGTCGCCCTGCCCGGCTACGAGTGGACGAGCTGGATCTACGGCCACCGGCACGTCCTGTGGTTCGGCGGCCCGGAGGACGGGGCGCCGCCGCTGTTCTCGTCGATGGACCCGGCGACGGACACCCCCGAGGAGCTGTGGGCGGCGCTTCGCCCCTACCCGGCCCTCACCGTCGCCCACCACCCGGCGGGCGGCCCCATCGCCGTCGACTGGAGCATCCCCCCCGACCCGGCGCTCGAGCCGGTGGTCGAGGTGGCGAGCGTCCACGGCCAGAGCGAGGCCCCCGACGCGCCCGGCGCGATCTACGACGCCGCGCCCGGCCACTTCGCCCGGGACGCCCTGGAGCTCGGCTACCGCCTGGGCTTCATCGGTTCCGGCGACACCCACGACGGCCACCCGGGACTGGGCTGGATCGTCGCCGGCCACGCCGGCCTGGCCGCCGTCATCGACGCCGAGCGCACCCGCTCCGGCCTGCGCCGGGCCCTGCGCTCGCGGCGGGTCTACGCCACCAACGGCCCGCGCATCGTCCTGTTCGCCTCCCTCGACGGCCACCCGATGGGCGCGGCGATCCCCGCCGGACGGCTTCGCGGCGGCCGGCTGGTGGTGCGCGCCGTCGCCGCCGGCCCCGTCGCCGCCCTCGACGTGGTGCGCGGCGGCGCCGTGGTCCGCACCCTCGACGAGCGGGGCCGCATCGACGTCGCGGAGGAGCTGAGCTTCCCGGACCTCGCGCCCGGCGACTTCCTCTACGTCCGCCTCCGCCAGCGCGACGGCGGCCTCGCCTGGTCGAGCCCCTTCTTCGTCACCGACGACGCGCCTTGAGCCCGGGGGAGCGGCCGGGGCTTTCGTGTTCCCGGGACGACCGTGCCTCGTCGTCACCAGGGGAGAGGGCCGCGCCGAGGCCGGCGAGGATGGGCACGCCGCCGATGCGGCCCTGCCGGTGGGCGCGCTGGAGGCTGTCGCGGGTGCGGAGCCGCCTGTAGTCCGAGGCGGGGGTGAGGCGGGAGGCGCCGCTGGCGTCGCGGTCGACGAGGAGCACCTCGTCGGAGCGCAGCCCGTCGAGCAGGTCGCGGGAGTGGGTGGCGAAGAGGAGCTGCGCGCCGCGGGAATTGGTGTCGGGGTCGGTGAAGAGCCCGACGATCGCCTTGCAGAGGTCGGGGTGGAGGCTGCGGTCGAGCTCGTCCACCACCCACAGCCCGCCCTCGTCGAGCACCGGCAGCAGGGTGTCGAGGAGGGCGAGGAGCTTGCGGGTGCCGTCGCTTTCGAGCTCGCTGGGGCAGGTCCAGGTCTCGCCGGTCTCGTCGGGGCCGTGGACCAGGCGCAGCTCGACGGGGGGCGGGGAGGCTTCGATGCGCTGGGCCCGCTTGGCGCCGTCCTCCCCGGCCTGCCGGAACATGGTGGCGAGCGCGCTGCGGATGTCCTCGCGCGGGCGGAGTTCCACGTCGACGACGGCGAGGTCGGCCGCCTGCATCAGCTTGAGCAGCCGGGGGCGGTTTTCGGGCTGGAGCAGCGGGGAGCGCGGGTCGAAGAGGAAGGGGGAGCCCGGTGCGGCCTCGTCCCAGGCCGCGACGGTGATCCCCCGGGTGAGCGCCCGGTGCACCGGCAGGAGCTGCGGGTGGTTGAACTGCGCGGCGGCCGACAGGAACAGGCTGTTGGGCCGGGTGGCCTGCCACGCCGGCCCGGCCTGGCGCAGGCTGCGGCCCGGCCGGAAGGGCGGCGAGGCGTCCGCGTCGCGCTCGTAGAGCAGGCGGCGGGTGCCGAGGGGCCAGGCGTAGAGCGCCTCGTAGGCGATGCCGGCGGCGGTCCACTCGACGACGAGGACGTGGCGCACCGGGGCCCCGGACTCCTCCGCGGGCACGGTGAACTCCACCTCGATGCGGGTCGGCTCGGCGTCGTCGCGCATCCGCCACGGGGTCCAGGGAATGGGGGCCTCGGCGCCGAGCCGGGTGAAGGAGTGCTCGACGAGGTTCTTCAGCTCGCCCACGGCCCGCAGCAGGTTGCTCTTGCCGCTGGCGTTGGCGCCCCACACCCCGAGGACCGGGAGCACGCCGTGGCGGGTTCCCGGGCAGGCGAGGCGGTGGGTCGGCGCGTCCCGCCGGGCGGTGGAGACGAAGGAGACCTCGGTCTCGTCCCGAAAGGAGCGGAAGTTCTCGACGGTGAAGCCCACGATCACGGTGTCCTCCTGCCCTGTGCTGCGTTTGTATCCCATTTCGGCCGCTTTGTGGCAGAAATGACGACAACTCGCGCAATCGCGGAGGAGGCCGCGGCGAAAGCGGGTTCCCGGGCTGGGGATGCACGACGACCCGCGGCTGGCGCCCCGGGGGCGTCGCCGCTCGCCGGCTCGCCGCCCCTACAGCCCGCTGCCGAAGAAGATGTAGGCCGAGCCGTACTCGGTGGTGCCGTCGGCGCGGAAGGGGTCGGCCACGACCACGTCGGGCTGTCCGTCGCCGTCGAGGTCGCCGCCGCCGGCCACCCGGCGGCCCGCCGTGCCGTTGCCGTCGGCCTCGCCGAGGAAGGTGACCTGGCTGGCGTCGGCCTGCAGCGTGCCCGAGAAGGGAGCCAGCACGAGGAAGGCGGCGCCGGCGTCGCCGTAGCCGGGGCCTCCGACGAGGATGTCGGCGAGGCCGTCGCCGTTGACGTCGCCCGCCCCGTCCACGTCGTAGCCGACGGCGTCGTCGGCGGAGGCGCCTTCCAGCCGGAAGGGGGCGTCGGCGAGGTCGCTGGTGCCGGCGAGGGGGCCCGGTTCGAGGTAGGCGGCGCCGGTGTTGGAGGAGGCGCTCAGGATCGCGCCGACGAGGAGGTCGTCGTAGCCGTCGCCGTCGGTGTCGCCGGCCCCGGCCACGGCGATGCCGGCGAGGTCGCCGGCGGAGGTGCCCTCGAGGGTGGCGTCGGCCTCGCCGAGGTCGGTGTAGGCGGTGATCGGCCCGTAGACCACGTCCACGGCGCCGGCGTCGCTCCCGTTCCAGGTGGCCATGGGGGATCCGACGGCCACGTCATCGATGCCGTCGCCGTCGATGTCGCCGGCGATCGCCACCGCGCGGCCGGCCTTGAAGCCCTCGTCGGCCCCGGGAAGCATGATCGCGGCGGCGTCGAGGTCGGCGGCGCCGCTCACCGGGCCGCGCACGACGTAGGCCGCCCCGGAGTTGCTGCCGTTCTCGTCGGAGCCCTGGTCGCCGACGATGAAGTCGTCGTAGCCGTCGCCGTCGATGTCGCCGCCGCCGTCGAGGTCCTGGCCGGCGTAGCCGCCGGCGTCGGTCCCGGTGAGCAGGGCGTCCGGGGCGGCGAGGTCGAAGTCGCCGGTGACGGGCCCGAGCACCAGGTAGACCGCGCCGGCCTGCGAGCCGCCGGTGTCGTCGTGCGGGGCGGCCAGCACGAGGTCGAGGTAGCCGTCGCCGTCCACGTCGCCGGCCGGGGCCACCGCCGAGCCCACCCCGCTGGAGGAGGCGGCGTCGCTGTCGGTGAAGGTGGCCGTCGCCGCCGACAGGCCGCCGGTGGCGGGCCCGAGGAACAGCCAGGCCTGCTCCGACCAGGAGCCGACGAGGAGGTCGTCGGCGCCGTCGCCGTCCATGTCGCCGGCGATGGCCACGTCGTAGCCGAGCAGCCCGTTGGCGCTGGCGCCGTCGATGCGCCCGTCGCCGTCGGCCAGATCGAGGGTGCAGGTGTCGACGACGCCGTCGCAGTCGTTGTCGATGCCGTCGATGCACACCTCGTCGGCATCGGGGTTCACCGCGGCCTCGGCGTCGTCGCAGTCGTCGCCGCCGAAGGCGTCGCTGTCGAAGCCGTCGAGGTCGGCGTCGTAGTCGCTCAGGCCGTCGCAGTCGGAATCGACGCCGTCGTACCAGGTCTCGGTGGCGGCGGGGTTCACGCTGGCGTCGGCGTCGTCGCAGTCGTCGCCGCCGAAGGCGTCGCTGTCGAAGCCGTCGAGGTCGGCGTCGTAGTCGCTCAGGCCGTTGCAGTCGGAATCGACGCCGTCGTACCAGGTCTCGGTGGCGGCGGGGTTCACGCTGGCGTCGGCGTCGTCGCAGTCGCTGCCCGCCTCGACCTCGCCGGCCGGATCGGCGTCGCCGTAGCCGTCGCCGTCGTCGTCCTTCATGCAGGCGGTGTCGGACTCGGCCTCGGCCGCGCCGGGGAAGGCGCCCGGGTCGGTGTCGTCGCAGTCGCTGGCATCGGCCACCATGCCCGCGGGTTGCTCGCAGGCGGTCTCGGCCCACTTCTCGGACGGGTCGCCGTAGCCGTCGCCGTCGTAGTCGATGTACCAGGTCGTCGCGTCCACCGCGTCGGTGTCGACGACGCCGTCGCAGTCGTCGTCGAGGCCGTTGCAGATCTCGTCGGCCCCGGGGTGGGTGTCGGGGTTGGCGTCGTCGCAGTCGTCGCCGCCCTGGTCGACCGCGACGTAGCCGTCGCCGTCGGCGTCTCCGCTGACGAAGGCGCCGGTGTCGTCGCCGGAGCCCTTGTCTCCGCAGGCCGCCGCTCCCAGGACCAGGATCCATGCTGCTCGGTTCATGCGTCCTCCTCTCGGCCGAGAGGCTACCGCAGGAAACCGCGGACCGGCTCGTCACGCCTTGCAACCGCCTGTCCCGAGGTCGGCTCAGGGGGCGGGGGGCGCGTCGGCGACGGGCAGCACGACGAGGAGGGCTCAGGCCTCGGCCGCCTCGGCGCCCCAGGTGCGGAGTTGCGCCTCGGCCACCAGGAAGCGCACCACCCCCGAGCCCTCCGGGACGTGGACCTCGGCCTCGAAGAGCTGGCCGACGAAGCTGCCCAGCGCCCGGGCCTCGCCGGTGGCGCGCAGGGTGCCGTGGCAGGCGGGCCAGTCGAAGTCCACCCGGCCCTGGTCCTGGAACCAGGCGCGGGCGGCGACGCGGGCGAGGTCGAGCTTCTGCTCCTCGGTGAGGGGAACGGGGCTCGCGAGGAAGACGAAGCCCCAGCGCAGGGCGGCCGGCGGGGCGGGGGC
>WGAH01000870.1 GCA_015489145.1 Deltaproteobacteria bacterium | reverse complement strand
GACGCCGGCCCGGGCGACGGGCTACATTCGGCGCGGCCGGATCAGGAGGGCGGGCGAGTTGGGCGAGCCGAGCGACTGGCGCGAGCGGATCATGCGGCGGGCGCGGGCGCGGCCCCGGCCGGCCTCGATGCGGCCGGTGCTGATCATCGCCACCGTCTGCCTGGTGATCTTCATCGGCCTGGCCCTGTGGGTGCAGACCTGGCGGGTCGGGCGCATCGAGCGGCCCACCGACAGCGAGGTGGTCCACCGCCTCGCCGAGGCCTGGGCCGAGCGATGGCCCGCGGTGCCCGGGCCGCCCGCCCTGTACCGGGAGCAGGCCGCGGCGGCCTGGCGGCGACACGACGTCGACGAGGCCTTCCGCCGCCTGGGCATGGCCCTGGCGCTGGACCCGGACGACGTGGGCACCCTGCTGGAGCTGGCGATCCTGTCGGCCCGCCTCCCGGATCACCCGGCCGCGCTGGATGCCGAGGCGCTGGAGGCGGTGGTGTCGGTGGCGCGGGTGGTGGCGCCGGAGCACCCGCTGCTGTGCGCGGCCGAGGCCTGGCGCGACCTCGGGGCCGGCCGGGCCGAGGCGGCGGCGGCCCGCCTCGACGCCGAGGACTGCGCCGACACCGTCGAGGCGCGGCAGGCGCGGCTGCGGGCGCTGGTCGCGCTGGGCCGCGATCCCCGCGAGGTGGCGCGGGCGGTGGCGGCCGAGGCCCCCTGGGACGGCACGGCCTGCGAGATCGCCGCCGGCGCCGCCCTGGACGCCGGCCGGCTCGCCGAGGCCGAGCGCGTCCTCGACCGCTGCGCGGCCACCGGGCTCGCCACCCGGGCACTGCTGCGGGAGCGGGCGCGGCTCCTCGACACCCTCGGGCGGCCGGCCGAGGCGGCGGAGGCCTGGCGCCGGGCCGGCGCCGCGCTTCACGCCCTCGCCGTGCTGGTCCGGGACGAGCCGGCCGCGGTTCGTCCCGAGGATCTCGCGATCCTCGACGACCCCGTTCCCGCGGCGGCGGTTCACGCGGTGTGGGCGGGGCTGCTGCTGCGGCGGCCGGCGCTGGTGCGGGACGGCCTCGCGCGCCTCCAGGCCGACGACGAGGACGGGCCGGTGCCCGCCTACGCCCGGGCGGCGGCCCTGCTCTCCCTCGACCGGCCCGACGAGGCGCTGGCGGCCCTCGAAGGCATCGAGGGGCCGCGGGCCGAGCTGCTCCGGGCCCGGGCCCTCGCCGCCGCCGGGCGGGACGACCGGGCGGCCGTCGCCTTCGCCGCGGCCCTGCAGGACCGGCCCAACGACCTCGCCCTGCACCGGGAGCGGCTGGCCTGGCTGGCGCGGGCCGGGGACGCCGCCGGGCAGCGCGCCGCCCTCGAGGCCCTCGCCGGCGTCGACCCGGTGGTGGCCCTGTACCGGGAGGTCGAGCGCGACCGGGACGCCCCCTGGCCGGCGCTCGCGCCCTCGCCCTGGCCGGACCCGGCGGTCCTGGCGGTGCCGGGGGGAGCGGAGCTGCTGTCGGCGGCGGCGACCGGGGTCGGCCGGCCGACCGGCCCCTGGGCCGTGGCGGTGGACCGCTTCCGGCTGGCCCGGGGCGGGCTGGCGAGCCGGGCGGGTCGCGCCGCCTGGGAGGCCCTCGCCGACCACCTCGCCGCCCACCCCGACGACCGCCTCACCCGGGTGGTCCTCGCCCACGCCCTCGACCCGGCGGCCGACCGCGCCGAGCTGGCCCGCCTCGTGGCGGGCTTCGACCCCGACGACGCGGAGCCCGGCGTGCTGTCGGCGCGGGCCCGCCTCGCCTGGGCCGAGGGCCGGGTCGAGGAGGCGGATCGCCTCTGGACCGCCATCCTCGAGGCCTGGCCCGACATGGCCGGCGCGGCGCGCGCGCGATATGCCCTGGAGACCGCCTCCGGCCCCGCCGGTTCCGACCCGGCCGGGCGGCGTCTCCCACCTTGACGGGCGACACCTCGAGAGGCTCGGCCTCGACAGGCGCCACCTTGACAGGATCGCGGGCCTGGACTATTGGCCGCCGGGTTTCGGCGCCCGTCCGGCGCTCCCAGCGCGCCGCGGTGGCTCTCCCGGCCACCCGCCGCCGTCCTGCCATCATCTTCGTTCCCACCCTCTCGCCGGTGACCTCATGAGCACGACCATCACCCGCCCCGCCGACGTGCAGCGGGACTGGTACATCGTGGATGCCGAGGGCCAGACCCTCGGCCGCCTCGCCACGCGCATCGCCAACGTGCTTCGCGGCAAGCACAAGCCGACCTTCCAGCCCCACGTCGACGCCGGCGACTTCGTCGTCGTGATCAACGCCGACAAGATCCGCCTGACGGGCCGCAAGCTCGACCAGAAGTTCTACTACCGCTACAGCGGGCACCCGGGCGGGCTCAAGCGGCGCAGCGCGCGGCAGCTCCTCGACACCTACCCCGAGCGCGTCATCGTCCACGCGGTGAAGGGCATGCTGCCCAAGAACCGCCTGTCGCGCCAGGTCATCGGCAAGCTCAAGGTGTACGCCGGGCCCGAGCACCCCCACGTCGCCCAGAAGCCCCAGCCCCTTCCCGACCACTTCTGAGGACCGATTCCATGGCCAACCTGACCCAGTACTACGGCACGGGCCGCCGCAAGACCTCCGTGGCCCGCGTCTACCTGCGCCCCGGCCACGGCAGGATCACGATCAACAAGCGCCCCATCGACGCCTACTTCGAGCGTGAGAGCGCCAAGCTCGTGCTGCGGCAGCCCCTCGAGCTCACCGAGACGGGCGACGCCTTCGACATCGTCGTGAACGTGCGCGGCGGCGGCAAGTCGGGCCAGGCCGGCGCGATCCGCCTCGGCATCGCCCGGGCGCTGTGCGAGTACAACCCGGACCTCCGCCCGACCTTGAAGAAGGCCGGCTTCCTCACCCGGGACGCCCGCAAGGTCGAGCGCAAGAAGTACGGCCAGCCCAAGGCCCGCAAGCGCTTCCAGTTCTCCAAGCGCTAGGCGTCCTTGTCCGTTCGCGTCGTCGCCATCGTGCCCGCGCGCATGGCGGCGCGGCGCCTCCCCGGAAAGCCGCTCCTCGACATCGGGGGGCGGCCGATGGTCGTTCGGGTGGTCGAGCGCGCGGCCCGCGCCCGGCGGGTGGACCGCGTCGTCGTCGCCACCCCCGACGCGGCCATCCTCGACGCGGTGCGGAGCTTCGGCTTCGAGGCCGTGCCCACCCGGGCCGACCACCCTTCGGGAAGCGACCGGGTCGCCGAGGCCGCCGGGATCCTCGGCCTGCCGGACGAGGCGGTGGTCCTGAACGTGCAGGGCGACGAGCCCCTCCTCGACCCGGCCACCGTGGACGCGGTGGCCGGCGCCTTCTTCGCCGACCCGGCCGTGCGGGTCGCCACCGCCGCCGCCCCCCTCGACCCGGCCGAGGCCGCCGACCCGGCGCGGGTGAAGGTGGTGGTGGACGCCCGGGGCGACGCCCTCTACTTCTCCCGCGCCCCGATTCCCGCCGGGGGCCCGCACCGGCTGCACGTCGGGGTCTACGGCTTCCGCCTCGCCGCCCTGCGCCGCTTCACGGCCCTGCCCCGCGGGCGGCTGGAGCGGGCCGAGCGCCTCGAACAGCTCCGCCTGCTGGAGCACGGCGTGCCGATCCGCGTCGTGCGGGTCGACGCGCCGGGACGGTCGGTGGATACTCCCGGCGACCTCGAGCGCGTGCGGGCGCGCTTCACCTCCCGCTCCGACCCGGCCTGACCGTCCGCCCCCTTCCTCCCCCGGAGCCTGCGATGCGAACCAAGTTCATCTTCGTGACCGGCGGCGTGCTCTCCTCCCTCGGCAAGGGCCTGAGCGCCGCCGCCCTCGGGTCCCTCCTCGAGGCCCGGGGCCTGCGGGTCACCAACATCAAGATGGACCCCTACATCAACGTCGACCCGGGCACGATGAGCCCCTACCAGCACGGCGAGGTCTTCGTCACCGACGACGGCGCCGAGACCGACCTCGACCTCGGCCACTACGAGCGCTTCGTCAGCACCCCCGTCTCGCAGGCCAACAACTTCACCACCGGCCGGGTCTACCGCAACGTCCTCGAGCGCGAGCGGCGGGGCGAGTACCTGGGGCACACGGTGCAGGTGATCCCGCACGTCACCGACGAGATCAAGCGGCTGGTCTTCCGGGGCGCCGGCGAGGCCGACGTCGCCATCGTCGAGGTGGGCGGCACGGTGGGCGACATCGAGTCCCTGCCCTTCCTCGAGGCGATCCGGCAGTTCCGCATCGACGTCGGGGCCGAGAACGTGATGTACGTCCACGTCACCCTGGTCCCCTACGTGCCCACCTCGGGCGAGCTCAAGACCAAGCCCACCCAGCACTCGGTCAAGGAGCTGCGCGGCATCGGCATCCAGCCCGACATCCTCCTGTGCCGCTCCGACCGGGAGCTGCCCAAGGAGATCCGCGAGAAGATCGCGCTGTTCTGCAACGTCTCGCCGGATCGGGTCATCGCCGCCCCGGACGTGGAGGACATCTACGAGCTGCCCCTGGTCTTCCACCGGCAGGACCTCGACGACCGGGTGGCCGAGGTCCTCGGCATCTGGGCGCGGCAGGCCCGCCTCGAGCCCTGGGAGGACCTCGTCGCCCGCCGGCGGCAGGCCCGGCGGACGGTCCGCATCGCGGTGGTCGGCAAGTACGTCCACCTCGCCGACACCTACAAGTCGCTCAACGAGGCCCTCGGCCACGGCGGGGTGGCCAACGACGCGCGGGTCGAGCTGAGCTTCGTCGACAGCGAGACCCTCGACCCGGACGATCCCGGGGGCGTGCTGGCCGAGGCCGACGGGGTGCTCGTGCCCGGCGGCTTCGGGGAGCGCGGGGTCGAGGGCAAGGTGGCGGCCGTGCGCTGGGCGCGCGAGAACGGCGTGCCCTTCTTCGGGATCTGCCTGGGCATGCAGGTGGCCGTCGTCGAGTTCGCCCGCCACGTGCTCGGCCTGCCCGACGCCCACAGCCGCGAGTTCACCGAGAGTTCGGACCACTTCGTCGTCGACCTGATGGACGAGCAGCGCGACGTGGCCGACAAGGGCGGGACCATGCGCCTCGGGGCCTGGCCCTGCGTGCTGGCGCCGGACAGCCTGGCGGCGCGGATCTACGGCCGCGCCGAGATCAGCGAGCGCCACCGCCACCGCTACGAGGTGAACCCGGACTACCTCGAGGCCCTCGAGGAGGCCGGGATGCGGGTGAGCGGCCGGAGCCCGGACGGGCGGCTGGCCGAGGTCGTCGAGATCCCCGACCACCCGTACTTCGTCGCCTGCCAGTTCCACCCGGAGTTCAAGAGCCGCCCGCTGGCGCCCCACCCGCTGTTCGTCTCCTTCGTCAAGGCGGCGCTGGGGCGGCGGGAGCGCGAGCGGGGCGCCGGGTGAGGGGCGTCCTCCTCGCCCTGCTCCTCGCCCGCGCCGCCGCCGGGCAGGTC
>WGAH01000869.1 GCA_015489145.1 Deltaproteobacteria bacterium | reverse complement strand
GGAGGAGGAAGCGGCGGGATGCCGCTTCTACAAGGGAGGAGGAGGAAGCGGCAGGATGCCGCTTCTACAAGGGAGGAGGAGGAAGCGGCAGGATGCCGCTTCTACGGGAGCGGCGGCCCGTGGCCGGCATTCTCGCGGAAGCCGCGTCTCGCCGCCGCCTCGCGCCCCGGCCGGCCCCCGCTACAGCAGCTTCTTGTACCGGATGCGGTGGGGGCGGTCGGCCTCCTCGCCGAGCCTCGCCCGCCGGTCGCGCTCGTAGTCGGCGTAGTTGCCCTCGAACCACACCACCCGGCTGTCGCCCTCGAAGGCGAGGATGTGGGTGGCGATGCGGTCGAGGAACCAGCGGTCGTGGCTGATCACCACGGCGCAGCCCGGGAACTCCTCGATGGCGGCCTCGAGGTTGCGGAGGGTCTCGACGTCGAGGTCGTTGGTCGGCTCGTCGAGGAGCAGCAGGTTGCAGCCCCGCCGCAGCAGGCGGGCGAGGTGGACGCGGTTGCGCTCGCCGCCGGACAGCGTGCCTACCTTCTGCTGCTGGTCGGCCCCCGAGAAGTTGAAGGCCGCGACGTAGGCGCGGCTGTTCACCGCCTCGCCGCCGATGATCAGCTCCTGGTGGCCGTCGCTGACCGCCTCCCAGACCGTCTGCTCCGGGTCGAGGTCGGCGCGGTCCTGGTCGACGTAGCCGAGGTCCACCGTCTCGCCGATCTCGAGGGTGCCGGCGTCGGGCCGCTCCTGGCCGACCAGCATGCGGAACAGCGTGGTCTTGCCGGCGCCGTTGGGGCCGATCACCCCGACGACGCCGCCGGGGGGCAGCTCGAAGTCGAGGTCCTCGATGAGGAGCCGGTCGCCGAAGCCCTTTCGGAGACCCCGGGCGACGACGACCTTGTTGCCCAGGCGGCGGCTCAGGGGGATGCGGATGCGCGCGCCGGTGCCGCGCCCGCGCTCGCGTTGCCGCGAGACCAGCGCCTCGTAGGCGGTGTAGCGGGCCTTGGCCTTGGCCTGCCGGGCGCGGGGGCTCGACCGGATCCACTCCAGCTCGCGGGCGATGGCGCGGGCGCGGCGCTGCTCGGCCCTGGCCTCCTGCCGCAGGCGCTCCTGCTTCTGCTCCAGCCAGCCGGTGTAGTTGCCCTCGTAGGGGTAGCAGCGCCCGCGGTCGACCTCGAGGATCCACCGCGCCACGTTGTCGAGGAAGTAGCGGTCGTGGGTGACGGCGATGACGCAGCCCGGGTACTCGGCGAGGTGGCGTTCCAGCCAGGCGACGCTCTCGGCGTCGAGGTGGTTGGTGGGCTCGTCGAGGAGCAGCAGGTCCGGGCGGCTCAGCAGCAGCCGGCAGAGGGCCACGCGCCGGCGCTCGCCCCCCGACAGGGTGGTCACGTCGGCCTCGCCCGGGGGCACGCGCAGGGCGTCCATCGCCACGTCGATCACGCGGTCGAGCTCCCAGGCGCCGGCCGCCTCGATGCGGTCCTGGAGCTTCGCCTGCCGCTCCACCAGGGCGTCGAAGTCGGCGTCCGGGTCGCCGAAGGCCTCGCTGACCCGCTCGTACTCGTCGAGGAGCGCCCGCAGCGGGGCCACGCCCTGCTCGATGTTGCCGCGCACGTCCAGCGCCGGGTCGAGCTCGGGTTCCTGCGGGAGGTAGCCGACGGTGGCGCCGCTTCGCAGGATCGCCTCGCCGCCGTGCTCGCGGTCGAGGCCCGCCATGATGCGGAGCACGGTGGACTTCCCGGCGCCGTTGTGGCCGATCACGCCGATCTTGGCGTCGGAATAGAAGCTCAACCAGGTCGGGTGCAGGATGCGCCGCCCGTTCGGGAGCACCTTGTCCACGCCGACCATCTGGAACACGAAGTCCTGGGCCATCACCCCTCCTCGTCCCCGGCGCGGCGGCGCCCGCCGGGTCGGTGGGGGTGCCTACCCCGACCGCCCGGCCCGGTCGACGGGCTACCATGAGCGGGAAGGACCGAAGCTGGAGGACCGGCGGTGGCGGGAATGCAGGGCAAGGCGCTTCGCTGGGGCTGCGCGGCGATCCTCGCGCTGATCCTGGGCTGCGGCGGCCTGCTCGGCGGGGCGTGGCGGGCCTGGGGCTGGTGGCTCGGGCGGAGCCCGGTCTTCGCCGAGGCGATGGCGCTGGTCGAGGCCGACGACGAGGCGGCCCTGGCCCTCGGGCTCCCGGTGGAGGCCGGCTGGCGTCGGCTCGGCGTGGTGCGGCAGGACGAGGCCTGGATGGAGTTCCCGGTGCGCGGCGTCAACGCCCGGGGCACCCTGGCGGTCGAGGCCCGGCGGGGCGAGGACGGCGCCTGGGCCCTGACCCGCGCCGACCTCACCGTGGGCGACCGCGAGGTGGACCTGCTGCAAACCTACGCCGAGCAGCGCGAGCGCGAACGGGAAGCGGCGGTCTACGCCGCCCTGGAGCGCGCCGAGGCCGAGGCCGGGCGCGGCCGCCTCGACGAGGCGGTGGCGGCGGCCGACGAGGCCCTCGACCTCGACCCGGACAACCCCGACGCCTGGTTCGTCCGGGGCAAGGCGCTCTACGAGCTCGACCGGCTGGAGGAGGCCGAGGCCGCCCTGCGCCGGGCGATCGAGGCCGACCCGGACCGCCGCGAGGCGGTGCTGCGCCTCGGCGCCATCGAGCGGCGCACCGGCCGCCTCGACGCCTGCATCGCCACCTTCACCCGCCTCCTCCGCCGCGACTCCGACGACGCCCGCGCCTGGTACGAGCGCGCCCGCTGCTACCGGCAGGCGGGGGACTGGCGGCGGGCCGCCGCCGGCGCCCGGGAGGCCTGCGAGCGGGGGCTGCCCGAGGCCTGCCGCATGACCGGGCGGTGAGCGACGGGGCCCGTGCAATACGCTGCCGGCGGGCGCGTACCGGAAAGGCGACCCGCCCGAGCACCGCTTCCGCAGGAGGTCCTCGCCATGGCCCGCGACAAGGATCCCGGCATCGCCGCCGTCCTGAGCCTCATCGTCCCCGGCATCGGGCAGTTCTACGCCGGGCGCTGGGGTTGGGGCCTGTTCTGGCTCATCGTGACCCCGGGCTTCTGGCTCGGCACCGGCGGGCTGCTCGGCTGGGTGTGCCACGTCGCCAGCGCCATCCAGGCCCACGGGCAGGTTCGCTGAGGGGTGCTCGCGGCTCGCGCGTCGGTGACGGGCACGCGGCCGGCCGATTAGGGAGGCCCGCGTCCCGCCCCGCGAGTTCCTCGTCATGGCCACCGTCGAGCGCCTGTCCTACGGCCCCCTGCTGCGCGTGGCCAACGCCGCCGTCGCCGCCGCCGAGCGGGCCGGCGCGCGCATCGCCCGCCTCGACGCCGACGAGCTGCTGCGCGACGCCCGCCGCGGGGCCGGGCTCGACGACTGGGGCGAGGAGGCCTTCGTCGAGCGCCTTCGCCGGCTGCTCGCCGAGGCCCGCGACGCGCCCCTCACGCCGCTGGCCCGCGCCCTCGTGCGCGGCGCCCTGCTGCGGGCCCTCAAGAACCGGCTGGAGGTCGTCGCCTACGTCCGCCGGCACCCGGAGGTGCGCGACATCCCCATCGAGCGCCCCCTGTTCATCCTCGGCTTTCCGCGCACCGGCACCACGGTGCTCCAGCACCTGCTGTCGCTGGACGAGGGCCACCGCGCCCTGCGCTTCTGGGAGCTGAGCCGCCCGGTGCCCGTCTCGCGCCGCCCGCGCCTCGACCGCCGCCTGCGCCGCCTCCAGGCGCAGCTCGCCATCGGCATCGGCACGGTGGTCGCCCCCGAGATGCACGCGATCCACCACATCTCCGCCGACACGGCCGAGGAGTGCTGGCCGCTGTTCTACAACTCCGTGGCCGCGATGAACTTCGACCTCGGCAGCGGGTTCTCCGACTTCGGCGACTGGCTGGTCGGCCAGGACATGCGCGAGCCCTACCGCTTCTACCGGCTCCAGCTCCAGGTGCTCGCCCACCAGCGGCCCACCCGGCGCTTCGTGCTCAAGTGCCCCGAGCACCTGTGGTTCACCGACGCCATCCTCGACGTGTTCCCCGACGCCGCCATCGTCTGGACCCACCGCGACCCGGCCCGCAGCGTGCCGTCCTACTGCAGCCTGATCTCGCTGAACCGGCGCATGCTCTACGGCCGCATCGACCCGGAGCCCATCGGCCGGCACATCACGCGGCGCTTCGTCGAGGCGGTGGAGCGCGCGACGCGGGTGCGCGGGGAGCGCGGCGACGCCGCCTTCTTCGACGCGGACTTCCGCGAGATCGTGCGGGATCCCCTCGCGGTGGCCCACGCGATCCGCCGTCGCTTCGGCATTCCCGACCCGCCCGAGGTCCACGCCCGCATGGAGCGCTGGCTCGCCGAGGAGCGCCCCGACGCCCGGGGGCAGCACCGCTACAGCGCCGAGCAGTGGGGGCTCGACCCGGCGGCGGTGCGGCGGCGCTTCCAGCCCTACCTCGACCGCTTCGGGCTGCCCGGGGGAAGGGGGGCCGCCGGCGACGAGGCCCCGCCCCCCCGCTGACATCGAGATCGCGGATCCGGCGGCGCGGCGAGGGGGGCGGTGGGCGATCGCCGCGAAGAGCCGCCTTTCGCCGGGGTGGCACGAAGCTTGCTGGCGGCTCCCGGGTGATGGAGGTGTCATGCCCGCGCCGCTCGCCCTGCTGCTCGCCGCCGCCCTGCCCGCCCACGCCGATGCCTCCCCCGGCCTGGAGGCCGAGGAAGACGTCCTGGGGATCGGCGTGGGGCTCGCCGGAGCGGGCGTCGAGATCGGCTACGCCCCCGAGCGCGCGCCCGGTCTCACGCTGGACATCGGGATGGGCGCCGCCACCGGCGTCGGCGCGCACCTCTGGACGCCGGTGAACCGGCTGCAGGTGGGCGCCGGCATGTCCTTCTTTCCCGACGACCCCTTCGAGTACGGGACCCTCGAGACGGTGGACGTGGCGCTCCGCCACGACTTCGGCAAGCCGGGAGGGTGGGCGATGCGCTACGGCGCCTCCCTCGCGCTCGTCGACTACGCGATGGTGCCCTTCCCCTCGGTGGCGATCAGCTACGTCGCCTACAGCGCCCGCCTCGCCCGGAAGCGCCAGCCGACCGTGGTCGTGGAGGAGGACCCGGCGAGGATGCGGGCGGCGGCGGCGTCCCCGGCGACGCCCACCGCCGGGAGCGCGGCGTCGGCGAGCCCCGCCGCGAGCGGCGCGACCCCGGCGGACGAGCGCCCCGCGGAGCCGGCGGAACCCCCGCGTCCTCCCAAGCCCGTTCGCCCGCCTCCGCCGACCCACGCCGAGTACGTCGCCCGCTTCGGCACGCGCCACCTCGCCCCCCGGGCCGGCGTGGGTCCCAGCCTCGGCGGCGCCGGTGCCGGCCTCGAGGTCGGCTGGTTGCCCGGCGATTCGGTGGGCCTCACCGTCGAGGCCGGAGCCGGGGCGCAGGCCGGCGCGGGCATCCACGCCTGGACGCCCCGGGACCGCGTGCAGTTCGGCGTCGGCTTCGTCGGCTTCGCCGCCTGGGACGACCTCGGCGCCGCCCGCATGGCCCCCGACCTCGCCGTGCGCCTCGACCCCGGCGACCCCGGCGGCCTCGCCTGGCGCCTCGGCGTGGCCCTCACCCCCTTCCCCTTCACCGCGGCGGGCGGCGCGGAGGTCGAGACGCCCTACCCGACGGTGGGCCTGACCTGGCTGGCGCCGGGGAAGCCGGCCCCCGCCCTCGAGACGGCCGGGTCCGCCGAAGCCCCCTGAGACGCACGCCGGCTCCCCCGGCCTCCGGTCGCGACCGCGCCGGCGGTCAGAACCAGCGGCAGGAGTGGGCGCTGCGCCACACGATGCCGTGGGCGTCGTGGTAGCCCTCGCCCAGCAGCTTGCCGCTCTTTCCGAAGTAGATGCGGGCCGTGCCGTCCGGGCGCCGCTCCACGTCGTAGACCTGGTCGAAGTCCACCGCCTCGCCGCCGACGATCTCGCCGGTGGGGGCGCGGTGGCCCTTGACGAGTTCCTCGGGGCAGTCGCTGCCCTGCACGTCGGCCTGGCCGTGGACCCGCAGGCCCAGGTCGCAGGAGCCGCACTTGTGCACGCCCTCGGTGCGGCCGGTGATGCGCCACTCGATGCTGCAGTCGCGCCCGCCGCGGGCCTTCCACTTCGCGTTGGCGAAGAGCTGCCACCGCTCCCAGCCGCTCACCCGGTCGCCGTCGAGGGTGTAGGCCCCGAGGAAGTAGCTGTCGGCCCCCTCGGCGCCGGGGCCGTTCTCGCAGGCGCCGCGCTGGAGGTCGCGACCGAGGTCGGGCAGGCCGGAGGGCGCGGCGGTGGTGGCGGCGTGGGCGGTGCCGGCCTCGGCGGGAGGCGGGGAGGCCGGCGAGGCGGGGGCCTCGGCCGAGGGCGCGGAGCCCCCGAGGCCGGAGCAGGCCAGGGCGAAGGCGCCGAGGATCGAGACGATCGCGGGGGTCCAGGCACGCATCGAGACACCTCCCGCCTGCGGTACAGTGCGGCGGGAGGGCGCGCGGAGAGCCGGGGCGCGGGAGGGGGCGCCGCGCCGGCGCTTCGCCTTCGCCGCCCGCGGCGGGTCGGG
>WGAH01000868.1 GCA_015489145.1 Deltaproteobacteria bacterium | reverse complement strand
GGCGCGCACGGACCCAGGATAGCCGGGGGGCGGGAATCCCGGGCGGCTGCCGGATCACTCCTCGCCGGCGGGCGGCTCCGGCGGGGTTTCCGCGTCGGGCCGGACGGGCTCCTCGGGCGCGGCGGGCTCGGCGCGGACGACGAGGCGGCCGTCGGCCACGTCCAGCCGGGCGAGGCCCCCCCGGCTCAGGTCGCCGAACAGCACCATGTCGGCCAGGGGACGCTTGACGTGGCGGTGGATCACGCGCCCCATCTCCCGGGCCCCGAACTCCGGCCGGTAGCCCCGCGCGGCCAGCCAGGCCCGGGCCGCCGGGGTGGCCTCGACGGTGACGCCGCGCTCGGCCACCTGCTCGCCGAGCTGCCGGAGGAACTTGTCGACCACCCGCTCGACCACCGGCGGGGGCAGGGGGCCGAACTTCACGATGGCGTCGAGGCGGTTGCGGAACTCCGGCGAGAAGGTGCGCTCGAGGGCGGCGTCCATCTTGTGCTCGCCGGTGCGGGTGCCGAAGCCCACGGTGCGGACGGCGGCCTCCCGCGCCCCGGCGTTGGTGGTCATGATGAGGATGACGTGCCGGAAGTCGGCCTTCTTGCCGGTGTTGTCGGTGAGGGTGGCGTGGTCCATCACCTGGAGCAGCAGGTCGTAGATGTCCGGGTGGGCCTTCTCGATTTCGTCGAGGAGCAGCACGCAGTGGGGGGTGCGGTTGATCGCGTCGGTGAGGAGCCCCCCCTGCTCGAAGCCGACGTAGCCCGGGGGCGCGCCGATGAGCCGGCTGGCCGTGTGGCGCTCCTGGTACTCGCTCATGTCGAAGCGCTGGAAGGCCACGCCGAGGGCGCGGGCGAGCTGCCGGGCCAGCTCGGTCTTGCCGACGCCGGTGGGGCCGGCGAACAGGAAGGTGCCCACCGGGCGGTCCGGCTCCTTGAGGCCGGCGCGGGCCAGCTTGATCGCCCCGGCCACCGCCTCGATGGCGGCATCCTGCCCGAAGACGACGGCGCGGAGCCGATCCTCGAGGTCGGCCAGCGAGCGGGTCTCCTCGACGCTGACGTTGCGCGGCGGGATGCGGGCCATGCGGGCGACGGTGGCCTCCACGTCGGCGAGCACCACGGTGTCGCGGCCGGCGAGGCGCACGGCGGCGCCCGTCTCGTCCACCACGTCGATGGCCTTGTCCGGCAGCTTCGCGTCCTGGATGTGCCGGGCGCTCAGCTCGGCGGCGGCGACGACGGCCTCGTCCTCGTAGCGCACCCCGTGGTGCCGGGCGTAGCCGTCGAGGACCCCCCGCACGATGGCGACGGCCTCCTCGACGCTGGGCTCGTCGAGGTCGATGACCTGGAAGCGCCGCGAGAGCGCCCGGTCGCGGCCGAAGGCCTGCTTGTACTCCTTGTGGGTGGTGGCCCCGATGCAGCGGATGAGGCCGTCCTGGAGCGCCGGCTTGAGCAGGTTGCTCGCGTCCATGCTGCCGCCGGTGGTGGCCCCGGCGCCGACCAGGGTGTGGATCTCGTCGATGAACAGGATGGCGCGCTCCTGCTCGGCGAGGGCGTCGAGCACGGCCTTGACGCGCTCCTCGAAGTCGCCGCGGTAGCGGGTGCCGGCGAGGAGCGCCCCCATGTCGAGGGCCCAGATCGTCGCCCCCTTCAGCATGTCGGGGACGCGCTCCTCGTGGATCGCCAGGGCCAGGCCCTCGACCAGCGCCGTCTTGCCCACCCCCGGGTCGCCGAGCAGGAGGGGGTTGTTCTTGCGGCGCCGGGCGAGGACGTGGATGATGCGCTGCAACTCGCGCTCCCGCCCGACGAGGGGGTCGATGCGGCCGGCGGCGGCGCGGGCGACCAGCTCCGTGGTGTAGGCGGCGAGGGGATCGTCGGCGGGCCCGCCCGCTTCCTCGTCGCCCTCGCCCGCCGGCGCCCGGCGCCTGTCCGGCAGGGCCCGGCCCCCGCCGTGGCTCAGCCACAGGGTGAGGTCGAGGCGCCGGATGCCCTGCTCCTCGAGCAGGTAGACCGCGTAGCTGTCCTCCTCGCGCATGAGCTCGACGAGGAGCGCCGGGCCGTCGAGCACGTCCTTGCCCGCCGACTGCACGTGGAAGGCGGCGCGCTCGAAGACGCGGGCGAAGGCGAGGGTCTGCTTGGGCTCGACCTCGCGGCCCTCGGGGAGCTTGTCGATCTCGTGGTCGAGGAAGGCGTCGAGCTGCGCTTCGAGGCGCTGGAGGTCGCCGCCGACCCCCTCGATGAGGCGCGCCGTGACCGGGTCGTGCAGCAGCGCCATCAGCACGTGCTCCAGGGTGAGGAACTCGTGGCGGCGGCGGCGGGCGTCGTCGACGGCGCGGCTCAGGGCGACGCGCAGCTCGGTGGCGACCTTCATTCGGGCTCCTTCATTCGGGCTCGGTCGTGACCAGCAGGGGATAGCCGTTTCCCCGGGCCTCGGCGGTGGCCTGGGCGGCCTTGGTCTCGGCGATCTCGCGGGTGTAGACGCCGGCGACGGCGATGCCGGACTCGTGGGTGGTCAGCATGATGCGGGTGGCTTCGGCCGGCGAGCGGTGGAAGATCGTCTCGAGGAGGTGCACGACGAAGTCCATCGGCGTGTAGTCGTCGTTGTGGAGCAGGACCTTGTGGCGGGCCGGCTTGCGGGTGCGGTCCTTGACCAGGGTGTCCTCGCGGCGCTCCCCCCGGCGGCCGGGCTTGCCGGGCTCACCGGGGCCGGCGGCGAGGACCTGCACGGGGGCGGGGGACGGTGCGGGCATGGGCCTTCCTCGCGGGGATGAGGGGGGATCACGGGAAAGACTAGACACCGCGCGCCCCCGTCGCCACCCGTCGGCCGACCTCGGCGCCGGCGACGTTGCGGACGACGCTCCAGGGCCAGGCGGCGGCCGGGGCGAGCAGCCCGGGGGCGACGCGATCGAGCACCGCGGGCAGCGCCACCGCCAGGGCGTCGCGGTCGCCGGAGAGCACCTTGAGGGCCACGCCGAGGCGACGGCGGGGCAGGGCGACGCAGAAGACGCCGGCGGCGCCGATCTTGCCGACCATGGGCTCCGAGGCGCGCTCGGCGACGGCGAGATCGAGGCGGCCCTCGCCGCTGGTGAGGAAGGGGTGCGCCGCCATCGCCCGGCCGACGCGGGCGAGGTGCGGGTCGGCCGCGGGCTCGGCCATGGCCCCGGCGAGGTGGGCCCAGGCCCGGGCCATGCCCGCCACCGACAGGTAGAAGGTGGGAACGCCGCAGCCGTCCACCGCGAGGCCCGGCCGCTCGCCGGCGAGGCGGGTGACCCGGGCGAGGATGCGCTCCTGGAGCGGGTGATCGGCCGGGCGGTAGTCGTCGGGCCAGCCCCGGGCGCGGGCGGCGGCGAGCATGAAGGCGTGCTTGCCCGAGCAGTTGTTGTGGATCGCGCCGGGCGGCCGGCCGGCGCGGACGAGGGCGTGGTGGCTCGCCTCGTGTACCGGCGGGTGGGCGCCGCAGCGCAGGCCGTCCTCGGGCAGGCCGAAGCGGTCGAGCACCCGGCGCACCGCGGCGACGTGGGCGGGCTGGGCGGAGTGGCTGGCGGCGCCGATGGCCAGCGCCTCCGCGTCGAGCTCGGGGAGCGCGCCGACCTCGGCGAGGGCCGCGAGGCTCTCGGCGAGCTGGAAGGGCTTGGCCGCGCTGCGCCAGGGGGAGGCGGAGGGCGGGCCGACGGACCAGGCCGGCTTCGCGGCGCCGGCCTCGAAGGCCACGGCGCGAACCGGGTGGACGGTCTCGACGAAGCCGCCTCGGAGCTGGAGCACGTGCACGGGAACCCCCGCGGCCTCCTGGGGCCGTCTTCCCTCCTACCCCGGCGGACCCGCGGAGGCGGCTGGGATCTCGCGCCCGGCGGGGGTAGGAACGGAGCGGCCGGCCGCCGGAACCGGCCGGCGGGAGGGCCCCCACGGTGCGGAAGCAGGACAAGATCGCGCGCATCCTCGAGATCCTCGACGAGCGCTTTCCCCCGGAGCAGGTGGATCCCCCCCTCGCGCACCGCGACCCCTTCACGCTGCTGGTGGCGGTGGTGCTCAGCGCCCAGACCACCGACCGCAAGGTCAACGAGGTCACGCCGGCCCTGTTCTCCCGGGCCGCCACCCCCGAGGCGATGGCCCGCCTCGATCCCGACGAGGTGCTCGCGATCATCCGGCCCCTGGGCCTCGCGCCGACCAAGGCCCGCAACCTCGTGGCGCTCTCCCGCCGCCTCGTCGCCGAGCACGGCGGCGTCGTCCCCGCCGACCTCGAGGCCCTCGAGCGCCTGCCCGGCGTGGGCCACAAGACCGCCAGCGTGGTCGCCGCCGCCGCCTTCGGCATCCCGGCCTTTCCCGTCGACACCCACATCCACCGCCTCGCCTGGCGGTGGGGGCTGAGCGACGGTTCCTCGGTGCGCCGCACCGAGGCCGACCTCAAGCGCCTCGTGCCCCGGGATCGCTGGCACACCGCCCACCTCCAGTTCATCTTCTTCGGCCGGCGCCATTGCCCGGCCCGGGGCCACGAGCCGGCGCGCTGCCCGATCTGCTCCTGGGCGGGGGTGCGGTCGCGCCTCGCCCGGGAGGCCCGCGGCGAGAAGCCCTACCGGCGCTGAGCGGCCGGCCGCCGGAGGACGGCGGTGGCCTCCAGGCCGACCTGCACCGAGCCCGCCGGGCGCCAGCCGTCGGGGTCGCGACGCCCGCCGGCCTCGATGCGGACCACGGGGCCGAGGTGATCGCCGAGGGCCAGCCACCGCAGGCCCGCGCCGCCCAGCAGCAGCCAGCCGGTGTCCCCGGCGTCGGTGCGGTCGGGGCCGGCGACGAGGCCCAGGCGGGTGGCGCCCCCGAGGAACTCGCTGGACCAGCGCACCTCGCCGACCACGGCCCGGTGGGTCTCGGCGGCCCGCACCCCGAGGCCGAGCCCGACGGCCTGCCCCGCCATCCAGGTGCGGTCGTGGCTGCCGGCCCAGAGGCCCGCGGTGGCGGCGGCGAGGGTGGACAGGTCGTTGCCGACGCCGGCACGGGCCGCGGCCCAGGCCCCCAGGGTGGCGGCGCGGGCGGACAGCGCGGCGAAGGCCAGGGCGAGGAGCATGGGCACGGGCCTATCCCGCGGGCGCGGCCGGGGCGGCGCTCACCGGCGCTCGTCGAGCACGTTCCAGACGACGCGCAGCAGCTCGGAGCCGGTGTAGGGCTTGGGCAGGAAGGCCGCGGGGGCGCCGTCGATGTCGTCGAAGTCGCCCTTGTCGAAGCCGCTGCACACCACGATGGGCCCGTCGAAACCCCGCTCGCGGAGGCGGCGCAGCGTCTCGGTGCCGTCGATGCCGGGCATCGCGCGGTCGAGGACGACCAGGGCGATCTCGTCGCCGTACTCCTGGTGCAGGGCCAGCGCTTCGCGCCCGCTGGCCGCCTCGAGCACCTCGTAGCCGGCCCGGCGCAGCAGGGTGGCGCCGACCTCCCGCACCGCGTGTTCGTCCTCGACGAGGAGGATCGTGGCCGGCACGACGGGCTGCACGACATCGGGCGGGGGCACGGGCCGGACGGGATCGCTGGCCTCCTCGGCGTCGCTCACCGGCAGGATCACGCGGAAGGTCGTGCCCTCGCCGGGGGTGCTGTCGACGGCCACGCCGCCCCGGTGGCCCCGGACGATGCCGAGGACCGCGGCCAGGCCGAGCCCCCGGCCGTCCATGCGGGTGCTGAAGAAGGGCTCGAAGACGCGCCGGAGGTTCTCGGGCCCGATGCCCGCGCCGTTGTCGGCGACCTCCAGGAACACGTAGGGGCCGGGGCTCAGCCGGTCGCCGAACTCGAAGCGCTGGAGGTCCGCCCCGTCGAGGTGGGCGAGGCCCGTCCGCAGGACGATGCGTCCCTGGTCGTGGTCGATGGCCTCGGCGGCGTTGTTGACGAGGTTCAGCACCACCTGCCGGAGCTGCACCGCGTCGGCGTGGACCAGCGGCAGGTCGGGTTCGAGGACGAGCTCCAGCTCGGCCTTGTGGCGGGTGCTCGCCCGGAGGAGCTCGTCGAGCTCGCCGACGACGCGGCTCAGGTCGGCGTGGTGCAGCTCCTGGTGGGTGCGCCCGGAGTAGGCGAGCATCTGCCCCGCCAGCTCGGCGGCGCGGCGACCGATGCGCTCGATCGTGCGGAGGCGCTCCCGGGCGGGCTCGGGCAGGTCGACCTCGAGGCCGAGCAGCTCGACGTTGCCGAGGATGCCCATCAGCAGGTTGTTGAAGTCGTGGGCCACCCCGCCGGCGAGGAGCGACAGGCTCTCGAGCTTCTGGGCCTCGCGAAGGCGGGCCTCGATGGTGCGCTGGCGCTCCTCCTCGCGGACCCGCTCGCTCACGTCCCGGAAGCTCACCAGGGAGGCCGGCTGGCCGTCGAGCTCGATGGTGCTGGCGACGACCTCCACGTCGACCACGCGGCCGTCGAGGCCGATGAAACGCTCGCGCATGGGGGCGAGGTCGACGCCGTTGCTGACGACGCGGCCCATGCGGGCGAGGACGAGGTCGCGGTAGTCCGGGTGCACGAAGTCGAGGACGGGCCGGCCGAGGAACTCGGCGGGGTCGGTGCCGCCCATGATGCGGGCGGCGGAGGCGTTGGCGAAGACGATGCGCCCGCCGTCGTGGGCGACGATGCCCTCCGGCGCCTGGTCGACGAGCTTGCGAAAGCGCTCCTCGCTGGCCCGCAGGGCCTGGAGGGTGCGCTGCTCGCGGGTGGCGTCGCGGACGACCAGGCAGGCCCCGCCCTCGATGGGCCGGCCGCCGCCGCTACCTCACCGTCGAGGGCCGGCGGGGGTGTGGGCGGCGCAGGAAAAGGGCCCGGGGGCCTGACCGGTGGTCGCC
>WGAH01000867.1 GCA_015489145.1 Deltaproteobacteria bacterium | reverse complement strand
GGGCTCGGAGATGTGTATAAGAGACAGGACCAGCAGCGCCACGACGAGCAGCCCGGGGAGGTGCTCCGCCAGGAGCCGCAGGCGGAGCGCGAGGTCGGCGAGGAGGGGGCGGGGCGGGGCGTCGCCGCCGACCAGCTCGAGGTAGGTGGCGGCGCGGGCGACGGCGGCGCGGCCGGCGGCCCAGCCGGGACCGGCGACGGCGGCGTCCCGGGCCCACCAGGCCGCGGCGGCGAGGGGACCGGCGGCGGCGACGGCCAGGGCGCGCCGGCCGGTGAAGGCCAGGGCGAGGCAGGGGGCGAGGAGGAGCCCGTCGCCCCGGGTCAGCGCGGCGACGGCGGCGGCCAGGGCGGTCTCGGCGGCGCGGCCCCGGGCGGCGAAGCCGAGGGCCAGGCCGCCGACGAGGCCGAAGACGGCGATGGAGTCCGGGGTGGACAGGAAGCGGGCGTAGCCGCCGCCACCGGCGGCGAGCAGGCCGGCGACGAGGGCGGCGCGGGGCTCCTCGGGGGCGAGCGCCCGGGCGGTGGCCCAGGCCAGCGGCGCCCAGGACGCGGCGAGGACGGCGCTCACCAGGCGGTCGCCCGCGGCGGGCCACACCAGCAGCCCCGGCACGAGGACCCGCGAGGGTACGGGCATCCAGTGGAGGTCGGCGGGGCCGGGCAGGCGGTCGGGGAGGAAGGCCCAGGTCCACGCCGCGCCGCTCAGCGCCCCGTGGCCGGCGGCGATGTGCCGGGCCACGTCGAGGTAGTAGGCCGGGTCCCAGTCGGCGGGCACCGGCGCGGTGAGCGCCCAGGCGCCGTGAATGGCGAGGGCGAGCAGGAACAGGGCGAGGGGGCGGCGCACGGCGGCTACGCTACCCCGCCGGCCGGAGGAGCGCCGGCCTCCGGACGGCATCGCGGGGAGGGAGCGGAGGAGGAGCACCAGCCTCTGGCCGTGATGGGCAAGGCTGTGTCCCGCGGCTTCCAGACGACGGAAACGCGGGATCGGGCAAGGCGTCCGTCTGCGCTCGACCGCTTCGCCGACGCGGCAGGATGCCGCGTCTACACCTCGGGTGCGGCGCCAGGGCGGCCGGCTTCTGGCCGGCATCTCGGTGGGGGGAGAGCGAAGGGGCGGCAGCCGCCGGGCGGCGCCGTCGTCCGGCGGGCACCGCCGCGGGATAGGGACGCCGGGCGCGCGCCGGCGGCGGAGCGGCCTCCAGGTCGGCCCGCCGGGGCCGATGGGCGGGCGCGGGAGGCGGCGCGGTGCGGCGGTTCGACGGCTGGCGGCTGGTGCCCTGGGGGGTGGCCCTCGGCGCCGAGCTGGCGCTGGCCCGGGCCGCCTGCGACGCGCCCGCCGCCTGGCAGGCGGCGGTGGAGGCCGCCGGGATGATGCTCGCCGGGCTCGTTTTCGCCTGGCTACGCCCCGAGGGCTGGCGGGGATCGGCGGCCTGGCCGGGGGTGCTCGTGGCCCTCGGGATCGCCGTGCGCCTGGCCGGCTGGCCCTGGGCGCTCGTCGTGGCGCCGGTCGGGGCGGCGGTGGCGGTGGTGCTCGTGCGGGTGCTGCACGACGCCGAGGCGAAGCTCCGGCGGCCGGCGGCGCGCCTCGGATGGGCGGTGGCGGTGCCGGCGGTCCTGGTGGTGGCGGCGCGCTTCGCCTGGCTGGTCGGGGCGCCGGTGGCCCGGCCCCACCTCCGCCTGGCCGAGGAGCTGGCGGCGCCCTGGCGGTCCGCCGACCCGCCGCCGGGGCCCGGCGGGCCGCCCCTGGTGGTGCTCAGCGTGGACACCCTGCGGGCGGACCACGCGGTGCGGACGGAGACCTGGCGGTGGCTGGCGGCGCGGGGGCGGGCGTGGCCGCGGGCGATGAGCACGGCCTCGTGGACGGTGCCGGCGCTGGCCTCGCTGTGGACGGGCCTGCCGCCGGCCGAGCACGGCGCCGGCCGCCGCCCCGAGGGGGGCTACGCCGCCCTGCGCGAGGAGGCCGCGCCCCTCGCCGAGGTCCTGCGGCGCCGGGGCTACCGCGCCGCCGCCTTCGTCGCCAACCCTTTCGTCACCGAGGAGCTCGGCTTCCAGCGGGGGTTTTCGGTCTTCGTCAACCCGGACGAGCACCCGGCCTTCCCGCTGCTGCTGGCGGGACTCCCCCGGGGCCTGGCGGGGGTGTCGAGCCGGGACGGGGCGCGGGTCGTGGATCGCGCCCTCGCCTGGCTCGCGGCGGCGCCGGACGACGGCTGGCTGCTCTGGGTGCACCTCTTCGACCCCCACCTTCCCTACGAGCACGCTCCCGCCGGCTCCCTCACGCACACGATCACCGACCTGGAGGCGGTGCGGCGGGGCGCGATGCCGCCGGGGCTGCCGGATGCGGTGCGGCGGGACTACGCCGCCGAGGTGGCCCGGGCCGACGCCGCCGCCCTGCGCCTGCTGCGCGCCCTCGACGACCGGGGCTTCTTTTCGCGGGGCACGCTGGTCTTCGCCGCCGACCACGGCGAGGAGCTGTGGGACCACGGCGGTTTCGAGCACGGCCACACCCACCACCGCGAGGTGACCGACGTCGCCCTGGCCGTGGTGTCGCCGGGCCTGCCGCCCGGACCGGGGGCGGGGGTGGCCTCGCTCGTGGACGTGGCGCCGACCCTGCGCGCCGCCGCCGGTCTCGCCCCCGCGGCCGGTCCCGGCTTCGACCTGCGCGCGCCGCTGCCCGCCGACCGGGTGGCGACGGCGGCGGGCAACCTCTACGGGGCGATGCAGCGCAGCGCCCGCGATGGGCGCTGGAAGGCGATCCTCACCGAGCCGGAGCCCGAGGAGGCCGACGGCGCCGGGTCCGCCGACGGGGCGTCTTCCCGCGACGGGGGCCGGGCCGACCCTTCCGGCGCGGCCGACGGCGAGCGCGTCGAGGTCTACGACCTCGCGAGCGACCCCGGCGAGGCGCGCCCCCTGCCCGCCGAAACCCCCGGGGCCGAGGCGGTGGTGGCCGCCGCCCGGGCCGCCCGCACCGCCGCTGCCGGCCGCGCCCGCGCCGCGGTCAACGACGCCGCGCTGCGCGCGCTGGGCTACACGGCGGAGTGAGGGATCACGCCGCCGCGGGGCCGGTTCAGTTCACCTCCCAGCGCCAGCGCAGGGTGTAGGTGAAGTTCCGGGCGGGGTGGAAGTGCGACTGGGGCGACCACGAGGCCGCGACGCCGAGGCGGTGGGCCTGGCCGAGGCCGAGCCAGCCGCCCGCCTGCCAGGGGACCTCGACGGTCGGGGCGAAGAACCGGTCGTCACCCTTGTAGGTGGCAAGCTCCATGAGCATCCAGGGCTCGGCCTCGGCGAACAGCTCGACCCGCGAGGACGGCAGCCAGGCGAGCGAGGCCCCGAGCCAGATCGTGCCGAATTGGGGGTCGCCGAGGTTGGTGAGCGGGTAGGTGTACGCCGGCCGGAAGGTGATCCGCAGCGGTCCCGGGGTCCACGCCCAGGTCGCCTCGGGCCCGATGCCCCAGGTTTCCCAGGGGTCGCTGTCGAGGCGAATCCCCCAGCCGAAGCCGTCCCGGGTGAAGTGCCGGACGGTCAGGTCGGCGCTGCCGAACCAGGGCCCGCCGTAGCGGCCCCAGACGATGTCCTCGTCGTCCCAGTAGTAGAGCGAGACCTGGTAGGACAGGCCCGCGACGACGTCCCAGCCCTTGTCGAAGCCCATGCCGACGTGGAACTCGGGCCAGACCGCGCCGCCGTAGCCGTTGACGGGCTCGGCGCGAACGCCCGGGGTGAGGGCGAGCTGCCCCGCGTCGAGGTGGAAGCTGTTTCCCCACAGGTCGTCGGCGCGGGCGGGTGACGCGCCGACGAGCAGCACGAACAGGGCGGTGATGCGCCGCATGGTCTCCTCCTCCCGTGCCCGCCGTCATCTTGCGGAAAGCGAAGGCGAAAGTCAAGCATGGTGGCGGGACCCCGAACGACGGCCGCGCCCCCAAAACGAACAACCCGCCGAAGCGGCGCTTCGACGGGTTGGATGCGTGGTGGGCCATGCTGGACGATGTTCGAACTGGGGCGGTCGGGTTTGGAGGGATGGAACGACGTCCACTTCACCCATGTCATGATGTGGACGCCGCCCAAGAATGGGAACATTGACTTCTCGATGTGAGTGAACTATCTTCTCGTCATGTTCAAGGACGCCGATCTCGATGAGGCGCTTGCCACCCTCGGCCAGCTCCTTCAGGACCGCGACGAGCGGCATGATCTCGTCATCATCGGCGGAGGAGCGCTGTTGCTCCTCGGGCTGATCGAGCGCCCGACCAAGGACCTGGACGCGGTCGCGCGGGTAGAGGAAGGGCGGTGGCTCCGGGCCGAGCCCTTCCCGAATGGCCTGGTTCGCGCCATCTCCGACGTCGCGGACGCGCTCGACCTCGAGGAGGACTGGCTGAACCCGGGACCTGCAGGGCTGGTGGACCGGGGGCTGCCCGCGGGCTTCGAGGAACGGGTGGTCGTTCGGAGGTACGGGACGCTCACGATCCGTCTCGCCGCGGTGGAAGACCTCGTTGCGTTCAAGCTGTACGCGGCGGCTGACCACTGGCCCGACAGGAGCAGGCACCTCGCCGATCTTCGCCGCCTCGAGCCGACACCGGGAGCTTTGATCGCCGCTGCGAGGTGGTGCCGGACCCACGACCCTTCCGACGGGTTCCGCGACACGCTCCTGCTGCCTGTCCTCGCCGAACTGGGCGTCGAGGATCCCGATGTCTAGCGAGGCGCTTCGCCGCGCACTGGTCGATCTCGGCTGGAGCCTGTTCACGGAGCTCGGCGTGCCGGGCGTCGTGCGTCATCACCGGAGGGTGGCCCTCGATCCAGAGCCATTGATCGTCTCGGTCCCAGCCCTCTTCGAGCTCGATCCCCGCTTGAGGGACCAGGTCTACGGCTGGTGCGCCTCGCACGCCGGACGTCTCTCGGTCAGCCGGCTGCAGGGCCTGTCCAGGGGCCTGCCCGAGGCGGCGCAGGCAGAGTTCCGAGGGCTCGCCGCCACATTGCGAAGGCACGCAAAGGTGCGGTGGCCTGACGAAGGCGCGCTGGCATGGCCTCTCCCACCGGAGGTGAAGGCCCGACGCCTGCCGGTCGAGCGCCCTGCGCTGCTGCGTTTCCGGGTTCGGGCGCTCTGCGGCGTCGGGGCGCGGGCCGACGTGCTGAGCGAGCTGCTCGCGCGAGGTACCACCTGGACACGCGCGTCCGAGCTCGCGGAGGCGGGCTATTCGAAGCGGGCTGTCGCTGGGATCCTCTCGGAGCTGGCCGAGGCGGGAGTCGCACGGCAACTCGCCGCCGGGAACGCGTTGACCTTCCAGCTCGCTCACCAAGATCAGCTCAGAACCTTGCTCGGCGCCGACAACCTGGCGTACCCGAACTGGGTGCGGATCATGTCCCTGGTGCTGACGATCGTGGAGCTCAGGCGCCTGGAGGGGATGAGCCCGACGACGAGGCGCGTCGAAGCGAACAGGCGGCGAGAGCGGCTTCGAGAGCTCTCAGACGAGCTCTGGTTGGACACGCCACCCGTCACCCGCGGCAACGTGGATGCCTGGAGCGATCTGATGTCCTGGGCGACCCGTACCGTCCGAGACATCGCTGCTGGAGTCTCGCCAGCGCTCGGGGTTTTCAAGGTTCGCGCGGCCGTAGTCGAGGGCGGCGGAGAGGTGTGGGTGTGGATCCATCGCACGACGCCTGGCTATGATCGCTTGTCCACGACGCTGCGTGAGGCAGACCGAGCCGCGGCGGGCGTGGCCTGTACGGCGGTGTCACCCACATCCGACGGCTGGACCACCTTCCGGCTCATGCTGGAGCCCCGCCTGGACGAGGCCGGGGTCCACACGAAGGTCGAGCACCTGGTCTCGCCGATGAAGGTGGCGTGGCGGAGGGTTCTGACAGGGTAGCCTGGTTCGAACGCCTGGTGTGGCCATGCCGGGTGCGAGCGCGAAAAAGTCCGCCAAAGCAGTGCTTTGGCGGACTTTGTTGATGGTGGGCGATACTGGATTCGAACCAGTGACTTCTACCGTGTGAAGGTAGCACTCTCCCACTGAGTTAATCGCCCGCAGGCGGCCCCTTCTTATTGGGACGGGGGCTGGATGGCAAGGGCGCGGGCCGCGGCCGGGGGCCGAGGGGCACCGGAGGCCGGCAACCGCCGGATCCTGACGGAGGCCGCCTTGTGGGAACTTGTCAAGAAGATGTAAACTGGGCGTGGAGGTATCCATGTCCCAGGCCCCGCGCTCTCCCGACGACGCCCCCCCCGCGGGGCTGTCCTACGCCCCGCCCTACGACGCGAGCCAGGAGCTCGACCCGAACAGCGTGCAGCCCGTGGTCGTGCCGGCGGCCGACCTCAGCAAGCTGGAGTTCTTCCAGGAGCAGGCCGCGCGCCGGACCCTCGTCGCCCGCGTCCTGCTCCTCGGCGTCATCTTCGGGATGCTGGCGCTCAACGTCTGGGCGACGTGGCGGAACCACGAGGCCCTGCTGATCAACATCGACCAGGCCCGCCTGGAGCAGGCGCAGGTCCTCGAGACCACCCAGGCCGACCTCGCCCGGGTCGAGGCGCAGCTCGAGCGGCTCACGGCGCAGGTCGACGCGTTGCGCGCCAGCGCCGCCGGAGAGACGCCGCCCCCGGCGGCGGTGGCGAGCCAGTAGGTCCCGCCCGGTGGCCCGGCCGGGCGCGTCGCCCGGTGTAGGCTTCCCGGCATGACCCCGCCCTCCTACCGCCTCGACGTCGTGTGCGGCAGCCTGCTGGAACGCCTCGAGGGCACGCGGCGCACCTGGCTCGGCGACCCGGAAGCCGCCCGCGCGGGCTTCCGGCGCATCGCCGAGGAGGTCGTGGACGGGGTGGTGGCCGAGCGCGCGGCGCTGATGGGGGAGGACGGCTGGGGAGAGGTGCTCCGCCGCGAGGTTCTCGAGACCTTCCTCCCCCGCTACACGCGCCTCGCCGTCGATCACAACGCCCTGGAAGAAGCCGGCTACCGCGCCTGGCGGGGCGGGGACCCGGTGGCGCGGGTGGTGGCCGGCCTCCTGGCGCTGCTCGCGGCGGCGCTGGTCGCGCGCTTCGTCCACCACCCCCTCGCCCTGGTCGCCTTCGCCGGCGTCCTCGTCGCCCCCTTCACCCCGGAGATCCGCCAGTCCTGGTTCCGTCGCCGCTACCGCCGGCTGCTCCAGGAGGTGATCGACGACATGGCGCGCATCCAGGACGAGCTCGAACGCCAGGGCGACCCCGCCCTCCTCCTCGCTGACGCCCCGCCTGCCTCCGAACCCGCGCGACGCCCCGTCGCCCCGACCGCAACCCGGGAGCCCCCCTCATGAGCGCCTACCAGGTCAAGCTGCCCCCCGTGCCCGGAGCCGCCTTCCGGTGGGTCGCGCTCGCCGTGGCCCTCTTCGTCGGCTTCATCGCCGTCTATGCCAGCTTCACGGTCTACGTGCGCCCCGACGAGCTGGCGGTGCGGCAGGTCTACTTCGGCCCGAACAAGGGCATCCACCCCGACCTCTACGGGCCGGGGCTGCACTTCGTCATGCCCGGCTACGAGCGGCTGCACCGCTTCCCCCGCGACCTGCGGCTGCTCGAGTTCAACGACGACAAGACCACCGCCTCGGCCACCTCGAGCTACCAGCCCTCGATCCGCATCCAGACCTCCGAGGGCTACCAGGTCACCGTCGACGTCTCCATCGCCTACCGCATCGTCGACCCCTACGCCCTCATCACCACGGTGGGGCCGGGCGGGCTCTACGAGACCTCGCTGATGATCCCGCGTTCCGACAAGGTGCTCCGCCAGAAGCTCGGCGAGCTCAACGCCGAGGAGTTCTACCAGGGCGACTTGCGGCGCCAGAAGGCCGTCGAGGCGCGCAGCCTCCTCCAGGACGAGGTCGGCAGCTCGGGCATCCAGGTGTGGAACGTCATGGTGCGGCACTACACCTACGACGACCGCTACCAGGAGGCGATCGAGCAGCGCAAGATCCAGGACCAGACGGTGTTCAAGAACCGGGCCGAGGCGATCGCCGCCGCGCGGGAGGCCGAGAAGAACCGCGTCATCGCCGAGGGCGACGCCCGGGTGCAGGTCGAGCAGGAGCGCGGTCGGGCCGAGGTGAAGAAGATCCAGGCCGACGCGGACCTCTACTACCGCAAGCGCGTGGCGGACGGCGACCTGCTGGTGGCGCTGGCCGAGGCCCAGGGCACGAAGCTCGAGAACCAGGCCCTGCAGGTGGCCGGGGCCGGCAACATGGTGGGGTTGAAGATGGCCGAGGTGCTCGACGGCGCGCAGGTGATCGTCGTGCCCACCGACGGGGGGGACGGCTCCAACCCCCTCGACCTCGACAGCCTGATCCGGGGGTGGTGAGATGTCGCGCCTCCTCCTCGCCGCCGTCCTCGCCCTCGCGACCGCAGCCTGCGTGCCGCACTCGACCGACTCCACCGAGGTGGGCATCCGGGTCGCCAAGCTCGGCCTGTGGGAGCCCATGGGCGTCGTTCCCGACCCGTACCCCCCGGGCACGACCAACTTCTTCCCGCCGATCATCAACGACTGGTACGTCTACGACGTGGCGCTCCAGAACCTCGTCATGACGGCCGAGAGCGGGGTGGGCGCGCGGCAGGGCGACGACGCCCTGCGCTTCAAGACGGTGGACGGCAACGACATCAGCGTCAACGTCACCGTCGCCTGGAAGATCGACCCCCGGCGCGCGGCCTACATCGTGCAGTTCGTCGGCCCCGACACCCGGGCGGTCGAGGAGAAGCTGGTGCGGCCCGTCTCGCGCACGGTCATCCGGGACGTGCTCAACGAGCTCAAGAGCGAGCAGTACTACGACGCCGACGTGCGCTTCGCCAAGGCCGAGGAGGCCGCCAACCTGCTCAACCTCGTGCTCAACCCGGAGGGGGTGCAGGTCACGCAGGTGCTCCTCGGCGAGCACCGCTTCAACGACCGCTACGAGGCGATCATCCGGGACAAGAAGGTCGCCGAGCAGAACGCCGCCCGCCTCGAGAGCGAGACGGAGGCGGCCCGGGAGCAGAAGCGCCGGGAGCTCGAGGAGGCCAAGGGGCAGGTGAGCCGGGCGATCGAGCAGGCCCGGGGCGAGGCGGAGAAGCGCAAGATCGCCGCCGACGCGATCTACTTCGAGCGCCAGCGGCAGGCCGAGGCGATCCTGGCGGAGCAGAAGGCCAAGGCCAAGGGCATCGCCGAGAAGGCCCGGGCGCTGTCGGGCTCCGGCGGCCGGGCGATGGTCAAGCTCAAGGTGGCCGAGGCGCTGAAGGGCAAGCCGATCATCTTCGTGCCCACCGGCGGCATGGACCTGCGGACCACCGACATGAACCAGCTCCTCCAGACCTACGGGGTGATCCAGGCCACCGAGGGGGACTGAGCCTGGCGCCCCGTCCCGGATAGGGGGGGGAAGACCCCCCGGGAGGCGCGCATGGGTACCGAGATCGCCGGCGTGCGGCTCACGCAGTTCAGCCACGGCGGCGGCTGAGGGTGCAAGCTGGGTCCGGCGGACCTCGAGACCATCACCCGCGCGCTTCCCGCGGTCACCGACCCGCGCCTGCTCGTCGGGCTGCACACCTCGGACGACTGCGCCGTCCTGCGGCTCGGTCCCGACCTCGCCCTCGTGCAGTCCCTCGACTTCTTCATGCCCATCGTCGACGACCCCGCCGACTTTGGCCGCATCGCCGCCGCCAACGCGCTCAGCGACCTCTACGCCATGGGGGCCGCCCCGGCGGTGGCCCTTGCCATCCTCGGGCTGCCCATCGGCAAGCTCGGCCCGGAGGTGGGGGCGGCCATCCTCGCCGGCGCCGGCGAGGTCTGCGCCGAGGCGGGCATCGCCATTGCCGGGGGCCACAGCATCGACGACGCCGAGCCGAAGTTCGGCCTGTCGGTGACCGGCACGGTGCACCCGGAGCGGGTGTGGCGCAACGACACCGGCCGGCCCGGCGACCTCCTCGTGCTCACCAAGCCGCTGGGAACGGGCACCCTGGCCCACGCGATGAAGCACCGGGGGCTCGACGACGATCGCGCGGCGATGGCCGTGGCGACGATGATCGCGCTGAACGCCGGGGCGGCGCGGGCGGCGGCCCGGGTGGGCATCACCGCCGCCACCGACGTGACGGGCTTCGGCCTGCTCGGCCACGCCCACGAGATGGCCGCGCGCCTCGGCGTCGACCTCTACGTGGGAGCGCTTCCGGTCCTGCCGGGAACGAGCGAGTTCATCGAGGCCGGGGTCCACCCGGGCGCCACCCGCCGCAACCTCGCCCACTACGGGCCGGCGACGCGCTGGGAGCCCGGCCTCGGCAAGGTGGCGCGCAAGCTGGTGGCCGATCCGCAGACCTCGGGGGGACTCCTGCTGGCGGTGGCCCCGGAGCGGGTCGAGGCGCTGCGGGCGGAGCTGGCCCGCGAGGGGGCGCTGGCGGCGGCGGTGGTCGGCCGGTTGTCGGACGCGCCGGGGGTGCGGGTCCACGGCGGCCCGTTTCCCGGCTGAAGGGTGGGCGCTGGACCGGCGGGCGCCCGGGCGCTACCGGGGGGCGTGCTCTCGGATCGCATCCGCGTGCCGGCGCTGCTGGCCATCGTCCTCGCCCTGGCGGCCCTGTGCGTCGCCTACGGGCGCTTCGCCGCCGCCCGGCCGGTGGGCTGGCGGGCCTGCCTCGCGGATCCCCTCG
This sequence comes from Deltaproteobacteria bacterium, assembly GCA_015489145.1. Classification (GTDB taxonomy): domain Bacteria; phylum Myxococcota_A; class UBA796; order UBA796; family UBA2385; genus S143-5. The sequence continues at coordinate 4,757 of WGAH01000867.1, read as the reverse complement.
CCCACGACGGCGATGCCATCGTGCTCTCGGTCTACACCATCACCCGGATCGACGGTCCCGACCGCTACGAGGTGTCCAAGACCGTCCGCGGCGTGCCCGTCCTCGGACCCACCGAGGGCCTCGAGCGCGGCCTGAGCGTGAGCGTCGTCGGCACCTTCGACGCCCGCCGCCGGGCGGTGGTGGAGAGCCGCCGGGTGGTCCACCGGCTGCGGCCGGTGAAGCAGGCGCTGGGGCTGGTCGCCCTGGTCGCGGGGCTCTTCCTCGCGCCCCGAGCGTGGCGCTGGCGGGCGGGCCGGCTGGAGGACCGCACCCTTGCCTGACCTCGTCACCCACGCGGCGGTGGGCTGGCTCGCCGGCCGGGCCCTCGCCCGCCGCCGGCCGGGGCGCTGGTCGGTGGCGGCCTTCGTCGCCGGCTCCTACGCCCCCGACCTCCTGAGCCGGGTGCCCACCCTGGCGCTGGTGATGCTCCAGGGGCGGGTGGGCCCGCTGCCGCCGGCGCTGCTCAACGCCTTCGAGCCCCTGCACACGCCGCTGGGCCTGGCGCTCGCGGCCTGGGGGCTCGCGTTCCTGTTTCGGGAGGACCAGCGCCCGGCCGTCCTGCGCGGGCTGCTCGGCGGCATGGCCCTGCACCTGTTCCTCGACCTGCTCCAGGATCACCAGGGGGTCGGCCTGCCGCTGCTCTACCCCCTGAGCCCGCGCCTGTTCGAGCTGGGCTGGATCGGCAGCGAGAGCAGCGTCTACGCGGCGCCCTTCCTGGCGGTGCTCGTCGCGGTCCTCGCCCGGCGGGACCGGCGTCGCCCCGCTACTCGGGCTTGAAGGCCGGCTCCGTCGCCTGGCCCCACCGGAGCGTGGCGGTGGAGATCACGCGGACGAGGTCGTCGCCGGGCGAAAAGGAGAGCCCGGCGCTGCTCTCCAGCCACATGCCGTCGTCGACGCGGACCTGCCCGCCGAGGGTGAGGGGAAGGGCGTGGGACCAGCGGCCGTCGACGACGCTGCCCCGCCAGCCGAGCTCGGCGCTGAGCCGGGTGCCGGAGAGCCCGAGCCGCCCGGCCAGGGTGAGGGCCGCCTCGTCGGCCGCGCCGGGGGCGGGGCGCTCGGTCCAGCCTCCGCCGAGCCCGAGCTGCCCCGAGGAGCCGGCGGGCAGGGCCAGGCTCGCCCGGGCGATCAGCGCATCCACGCCCCCGGCCGCGAGGCTGCCGCCGGGAAAGGCCCAGCGGGTGGCGAGGGAGAGGGTGGCGCCGGCGGCGTTCCAGGCCGGCTCGGGGATCGCCTTCGCCTCCTGCCCGTAGGCCTCGGCGAGGCAGGTCCCCCAGGCCTCGGGGTCGGCGCGCAGGTCGGCGCAGGCGGCGCGGGCGCGGTCGACGGCCTCGCGCCAGGCGCCGGCGAGGAGGGGATCGGCCCCGCCCCACAGGGCGGCGCGGAGGCCGGCGGCGGCGACCACGTCGTCGTCCCGGGCCGTGGTCGCCGCCGAGAGGTAGGTGCGGGCGAGGGCGCGGGCGAGGGGATCGCGGCGGTAGCGGGCCGCCGACACCGCGCGGGTGAGGCCGAGGGCGCGCAGGCCGACCTCGACGGCGCCGCCTCCTCGCAGGCGGCCCTCCTCGTCGAAGAAGTCGCCGAGGGCCACGGCGAAGTCCGAGGGGGTGGAGGGCTCGTCGAAGGCGCCGCCGGCCTCGTCCAGGGCCGCGAGCGCCGGCGGATCCGGGACGAGCCAGTCGGCGGGCGATGCGGCGGCCGCGGCGTCGTCGTCGGTGCCCTCGTCCGAGACGGCGGCGGTGTCGACCGTTTCCGCGAGCCGGGCAGCCGCCGCCCCGTCGCCCGCCGGGGCGGCACGAGCCACCCCGGCGAGCAGTCCCGTCCAGGCCGGGAGGAGCACTCAGGTCTCCTCGAAGGTGACGGTGCCGCTCAGCACCTTGGCGGCCCGGGGCTGGAGGGTGCCCGAGAGCCGCAGGGGCCGGTCGAGCCGCTCGCGACCGCCCTGGAGGCAGCGCACCCGGACGTGGTAGGGCGTCGCGGCGGCGGGGCCGTAGAGCACGACCACCCAGGCGATGCTCGTCCCGTCCAGGCCGGCCGCCGGCAGGCTCACCGCGTCGGGCAGGGCGTCGTCGGTGTTGCCGCTCCAGGACCGGTTCGGAGCCCCGACCAGCCGGGCGGACCAGTCGCCGACCACGCCGTCGCCGACGACGAACCGCAGCTCGACCCGGCCGGCCTCGGGATCGACGCGCGCCTTCCTGTCGGGCATGGGACCTCCCGCGCCGACGGTAGCACGCGCCGCGCGATCAGCCCTCGCGCAGGCGTTCCGCGAGGACGTCGGCGATGTCGGTGAGCTGCTGGTCTTCCTCCTTGGCGACGGCGAGCATGCGGTGGCAGCCGGGGCAGGCGGTCACCACCTTGTTCTTGCCGGTCTCCGTCACCAGGGCGTCCCAGCGCTTGCGGTTGACCTTGGCCGGGGAATCCCACAGGAAGCCGCCGCCGCCACCGCCGCAGCAGGAGGGCACGTCCGGGTCCTTGCCGGCGTTGTGGGTGGTCACGCCGGCCTTGCCGAGCACCTCGTCGATGAGGTCCTGCTCGGCGTGGTGGATCGTCTTGCACGGGTGGTGGACGGCCACGTCGTCGGCCTGCCGCTCGATTTGCAGGCGCCCGTCGCGCAGCAGGTCGGCGAGGAAGCGGACGTGGCTGACGACCCGCGAGAAGTTGGCTCCCACCTGCTTGTACTGGGTGCCGATGGTGTCGCGGCAATGCGGGCAGATCGTGAGGATCGTGCGCGAGCGGTCGCCGCCGAGGGCCTCGTCGAGCTGCGCGACGCGCTCCTCCCAGTACATCGGCCAGTCCTCCATGAGCCCGCCGCCGTGCAGCAGGCCCTCGCCCCAGCACTGCTCCTCGGCCAGCACGCCGAACTTCACGCCGGCGGCCTTGAGCAGCTTCGCGGTGGCCTTGACGACGTGCTGGGCGTCCGGGGAGTTGGCGCCCTGGCAGCCGAGCACGAACAGCACGTCGTGCTGCTCGGCGTCGTAGATCGGCAGCTCGGCCTCGGCGACCAGCTTCTCGCGCGTGGAGGGGGGCTCGCCGAAGATGTTGCCGGTGGCCGTGACCGGGCTGGCGCCGCCGTCCTTGAGGGCGCGCGGGGGGTAGACGCCCTCGAAGGAGTAGCGGCCGCGGATCTCGAGGGCGGTGCGGGCGGGGCGGTTGCCCACCGGGCAGACGGTGTCGCAGGCCCGGCACTGGGTGCAGGTGGCGACGATGTCGGGCGGCACGAGCTCCTGGAACTTCTCGGCGTCGAGGGTCGGGTCGCGGAAGGAGAGGACGAAGTGGTCGCGCGGGCGCAGGCCGGCGTCGGCCGAGGGGCAGGCATCGTTGCAGCGACCGCACTCGATGCAGGCGGCCGGATCGAAGAAGGCGTGGAAGGAGAAGTCGATGACGCCGTTGGGCATGCCGACGCGGGCGTACTCCTTCTCGAACTCCTCCTCGTCCTCCTTCAGCTCGAAGTCGGCCCCCGCCACCGGCCGGTCGCCGGGGAGCTCGGTCATGTGGCGCAGCACGACGTTGACCGGCCCGACGAGCAGGTGCAGGTGCTTGCCGTAGGCGATGAGCGCCGGGAAGCCGCACAGGGTGAGGTAGTGGACCCACCAGTTCGCCACCCGGGCCGCGGGAATGCCCTCCAGCGGCTTCTCGAGAAGGTGGGTGATCATGAGGAGCGCGATGAGGCCGAGCACCAGGGTGGACTCGCCCATGTGCGTCAGCTTGTCCCGCATGAAGAACCAGCGCCGGATCGCCATGTAGACGACGGCGGCGAGCACGGACCAGGCCGCCACGTCCAGCGAGGCGTTGAGCCAGCCGGGGAGGTGGATGGCGGATTCGTGGGGCAGGAAGCCGTTGACGACGTGGGTGGCGCTCTTGATGCCGAAGATCAGGAAGCCGTAGAACAGCGCCAGGTGAAAGACGCCGGCCCAGGGGCGGTTCGCGATGATGCGCTTGTGAAGGAGGACCTCGGCGATGCCGGCCTTCCACCCGCCCGGGTTGACGATCTTGACCTGGTCCCGCTTGGGCCAGACGTGCTGGAGGCGGCGGTGCCAGAGGACCCGGTAGAAGGTGTAGGCTCCGGCCAGGCCGGCGAGGATGACGAGGATGCGCTGGACCCAGATCATCGAAGGCTCCTCTCGCTCGGGCGCGGCGGCCCGGGTGGGGAAGGGGCGCGGGAACGGCCGTAGGGGCCTGAGCGCGCAGACATACGGGCTTTCGGTTCCCGGGTCAAGCGGCGGGCCGGACCGGCGGTCGACGGCGCGTGGCGGAACGACGCGATGCCGGCGCGATCCTCGGCGACGGCCCGCTCGGCGGCGGCGGCGGCGATCGCCGGGACGCTGATCCCGGGCAGCTTCCCCGGCGCGGTTCAGGCGCCGGGTCCGACGGTGTGGCGGAGCTCGGCGAGGAGGTCGTCGGGGGAGGCGGCGTCGGTCTGGAGGAGGAGGTCGAAGGCGAGCTGGAGGCCGTGGGCGTCGAGGCTCCGGAGGAAGGCCCGGACCTCGTCGGAGAGGAGGTGGGGCTTGCGGGTATCGAGCAGGTGCAGGGCGAGGTCGAGGGCGGCCTGCCGGGCGCCTTCCTGTCGGCCTTCTTCGCGGCCTTCCTGGAAGAAGATCGAGCGTCGGATGTCGAAGCCGGACTGCATGAGGGCCTCCCGGAGAGCGCGTTCGAGGGTGGGGTCGGAGGCGGCGGTGGCGGTGATCAGTATATCGGCGAGTGCCCTGGCCTTCTCGGGGTCGTGG
>WGAH01000866.1 GCA_015489145.1 Deltaproteobacteria bacterium | reverse complement strand
GGCGACGTCCCTCCGTCCGCACCCCGGCGCTCCCGCTCGCCGGCGGGCGCCGCGGGCGGGAGCGCCGGGGTGCGGACGGAGGGACGTCCCCAGCGTAGGCGCGGCGGGCCCCCGGGGGCAATGATGCCCGTCAGGCGGTTATGGCCGGGGTCGCGTCGGCTCCCGAGGCGCACGGGAGGTTGGATGACCGGCCAGAACGACTACTTCGCGGATCTCCTCCAGCCCGGCGAGTCGGTGATGGCCGCCATCGGCGCGGCCGGCCCCGACGACAGCGGCTCGGCGGGCGGCAAGGTGTGGTGGCAGCTCGCCTGGACCGCCGACCGCCTCCTGGTCGTCGAGCTGGCGGCCCGGGGGCGCGGCTGGGAGCCGGTCAGCCGCTTCGCCGCCCCCCGCGCCGCCGTGCGCGTCGCCCGCTACCCCCGCACCGACGCCTCCTCGGCCCGCCTCGAGATCGACGCCGCCGGCCGCCGGGTCGTGCTCCTCGACATCGACGGGCCGCAGGTCTTCCCGCTGGTCGAGCCCTTCCTGGCCGCCTGGGGCGGGCCGGTGGAGGGCGCCGGCATCATCCACGCGCAGGCGGTGGACCCGCTCGACGAGGAAGCCGCCCACGACACGCGCAAGCTGCTGATGGTCGTCGCCCTCAGCCTGCTGCTCGTCGCCGGCTGCTGCGGCTGCTCCGGCGTCATCCTGGGCCTTCGCCGCCTGCTGGCCGCGTGGTGAGCGCCTCCCGTCGCTGGTTCCGCGCGCTCGCCGCCGGGCTCGCCTGGTTCACGACCCTGTTCGTCGTGGACACCGTGGATTCCTACTTTCTCATCCTGCGATCCACCCGGCACATCAAGACCGACGCGAAGACGATGGCCTTCCTCCGCGACGGGGTGCTGGCCTACGTCGCCCACGTCGCCCTCGCCTACCTGCTGATGGGGTTGCTGGCCGGGGTCTCCCTGCGCCTGCTGCTGCGCCTGTGGTTTCCCGAGGAGCCCCCCGCCCGCCGGTGGTGGCGCGCCGCCCTCGGCCTCGCCGCCGGGGCCACCCTGCTCGGCTCGCTCCGCCAGGCCAGCCACTTCCCCACCCTCTACGACAGCATTCGCTGGACCCGCCCCTACGCCGAGGTCGTGCAGCCCTGGATGGTCGACGTCGCCGAGGGCCTCGTCGCCGTCGCCTGGCTCGCCCTCGCCGCCCGGCGGTGGCGCGGCCGGTCGGGCTTCGGCCGCCGCCTCGCCGCCGCCTTCGCCTGGGCCCTGGCCCTGCTCCTCGTCTTTCGCAACCCGCCCCCGGCGAAGGTCCACGACGGCCCCGGCCCCAACCTCGTGATCCTCGGGGTGGACGCCCTGCGGCCCGACCACCTCGGCTTCTACGGCTACGACCGCGACACCTCGCCGCACATCGACGCGCTGCTGCGCGAGTCCCTCGTCTTCGACTCGGCCTGGACGCCGCTGGCCCGCACCTACCCGGCCTGGACCGCCACGATGAGCGGCACCCTGCCCATCACCAACGGGGTGCGCGACAACCTGCCCGACCCCGACGACCTCATCCCCGACGTGCCGCTGCTGCCGCAGGTCCTCGCGGCGGCCGGCTGGACCACCGCCTTCGCCACCGACGACAGCCGCTTCTCGTACATGGTCCCCGAGTTCGGCTGGCAGCACATCCTCCAGCCGCCGGTGAGCCCCACCAACTTCGCCGTCAGCGTCAACGAGCCGCGCTACCGCGCCTTTCACGGGCTCATGCACAACCCGGTGGGCTTCGCCCTGGTGCCCACCGCGCGCCACAACCAGGCCTTCGGCAAGTCCTACCGCCCCGAGCTGTTCGCCGACCGCGCCCAGGACCTCCTCGCCCGCGTCTCGGAGGAGGACCGCTTCTTCTACGCGCTGCACTCCTGCGTGCTGCACGCGCCGGGCGACCGCAACTGGCCCTGGAACCGCATGTTCGGGCAGGTCGGCTACGAGGGGCGCAACCGCTACCGCTACTCCCGGTCGGGCACGATGCTCCTCGCCGAGGGCGGCGGCGACGAGCCCGACAACCGGGTGGCCGCCCAGGACGCCCGCATCTACGACAGCGGGGTGGCGATGGCCGACCGCCTCGTCGGGCAGCTCGTCGACGCCCTGCGGGCGTCGGGCCGCCTCGACGACACGATCCTCGTGCTGTTCAGCGACCACGGCGAGGAGCTGTGGGCCCCCGACCTGCCCTACCGCTACGCCGGACCCAACCACGGCTTCCACCCCTTCGGCGACGGGCAGCACCGGGTCGCGCTGGCGATTCGCTTCCCGGACGGGGCGCACGCCGGCGAGCGCGTCGCCGACCCGGTGCGCCTCGTCGACCTCGCGCCGACCCTCGCCGAGCTGCTCGGCGTGGACTTCCCCGGCGAGACCGACGGGCGCAGCGTGATGCCGCTGGTGCGCGGCGAGGAGACCGGCGGCCCCCGGCCCGTCTACATCGAGACCGGGCTGAGCGAGCCGCGCTACTGGGTGAAGGGCCACAAGCGCTACCCCTTCCACGACGTGAGCGAGCGCTACCGCGTCGACCCGGAGACCCGGCGGGTCTACATCCGGCCGGAGTTCCGCCCGCACCTCATCGCCGCCAAGGACCGCGTCTACCAGCTCGGCCGCTGGAAGCTGGTGTGGTTCGCGATGCGGCGGGGCTGGAAGGTGGCGCTCTACGACCACCTCGCCGATCCCCTCAACCGCCACGACCTCGCGGCGGAGCACCCCGAGGTGGTGGCGCGCCTCGGCGTGGCCCTGGCCCCCTACCTCCGCCGGGACGGCCTTCCCGTGCGGCCCCTGGAGCAGTGGGAGCGCGTGGTGGCGGGCGAGGCCGAGCCTTCCGAGGCCCTCGCGGGCATGGCCTCGCCGGTGGAGGTCGTGCCGCGGACGCCCTCGGGTTGAGGCCGGTCAGGTCGGCGCCGGGCGGAGGTGGCCGGCCAGCAGCACGAGGTAGGGCAGCGCGCCGGCGAGCGCCCAGGCCCACAGGGCGGGGCCCGCGGTGGGCGAGCGCAGCAGCAGGGCGAAGAAGATCGCGGCGGCCGGAGCGCGGGTGAGCAGGGCGGACAGCGGGAGCGCCCGCCGCCGCGCCGCCCCGGCGACGCCCGCGGCGACGAGGAGGCCGAGGCCGGCGGCGAGGGCGTCGGGCACCGGCCGGTCGATCCAGCGGAACAGCCCCCACCAGAGGAGCAGCAGCGCGAGGTGGGTGAAGGCCGGGGCGACGAGCACCCCGAGGGCCGGCCGGCGGCGCAGCCGGTCGGGCCCGGCCAGCCAGGGCAGGGCGAACAGGGCCCAGCCGATCACGCCGATGGGCGGCACCTGGAAGGGGCCCGGGTGCGTCCAGTGCCAGAGGCCGGCGTCCACGGCCACCGGCTCGATGAAGGCGGCGTCGGCGAGCACGATCCCGGCGGCCAGCCGCCCGGCGGCGCGCGGGTCGGGGCGCAGGGCCCGGGCGAGCTGCCGGGCGGTCTGGATGACCACCGGCCAGATCAGCACGACGAGGAGCGGCACCCGGTCGAGCCACAGGGCCCAGGCCCCGGGCGTGTAGGCGTAGAAGCCGTAGGCGCGGATCACCGTGTCCTCGCCGAGCCAGGCCCCGGCCGCCAGGGCGAGGTACTCGCCGCGCCGCCGGCTCCGGGCGAGGTGCAGGCCGACGACCGCCAGGCAGACGCCCTCGAAGGGGGTGATCATCGCGGAAGCTCGCTGCCCGGAAGCCCCAGGGCCACCCACACCTGGTAGGTCGCCAGAAGGAAGGCGCCGAGCCAGGTCATGCCCACGCAGTCGGCGCCGGTGACGCCGCGCCGGCGGGCGAGGCCGAACCAGGCGACCTGCGTGAGGGGCCCGAAGCCCATGACCGCCAGCCGCCAGGGCAGCACCCCGGCGGCCCAGGCCCCGACGGCGACGAGGAGGCTCGCGCCGATGAGGGCCCAGACGATGCGCTCGGCGACCGCGGGGCCGTGGACCACCGCGTAGGTCGGCACCCCGGCGGCGCGGTCGCCGGGCAGGTCGCGGAGGTCGTAGATCACCTCGTAGGAGAGCTCGAAGGGCACGAAGAACGCGATGGTGGCGGCGATCGTGGCGGGCCCCACGTCCGGGAGCAGCGCCGCGCCGAGGGAAAGCGGGTAGGCGAAGCCGGTGATGAGGAAGCCCACGGCCGAGGCCGTGTTCTTCCAGAAGTACGTCTCCTTGAGGCGCCGGCCTCCGGGCAGCAGCCGCCAGTTGTAGACGAAGCCCAGGCCGTGGAACAGCAGCCGCCACTTCGTGATCGCCGGGGCGAAGGGGTGGGCGGCGGCAAGGGCCAGGGCGAGGACGGCCAGCCCGCCCACGGTGAAGGCCCGCCGGTGGGCCGCGACGAGGGGCGCGGCGAGGATGCCGTTTTCGAGGTCCTCCTCGACGTCGGTGACGCGGTTGAGCAGGTTGAGCAGGAACCAGTCCAGGGCGCACAGGGCCACCGCCAGCCACGGCCGCTGGCCGGTGAAGGCCCAGCCGAAGGCGAGGGTGGCGAAGGCGCCGATGGCGACGATGTGCAACCGGCCCACGGAGAACAGCTTGAGCAGCATGGCGCGAGCCTATCGCCACGCCGCCCGCCCTGCCGCCCGGGCCGGGAGCGCCGAAGGTGCACCGGCCGACCGCCGGCATTCGTGACCGGGATGATCACCGTTCGAGGCTGATCATTCCGGGCCGGCTTGTTCACAAGCCCCCCGGAATTGCTAGACCCACGAAACAAGCCCCCTCTGGATGCTAGCCCATCGCCCTGTTCCGGCCCTCTCCGGCGCCTCGTCGGCGCCTGGCCGGGGACTGCCCGACGGTAGAACCGGTGTTTTCGAGGAGCCCAGTGGTGCCCCCCCTAGCATCTTGAGGGGGGTTGTTTTTCCGGGCGATCACCTGGAGGGGGCTTGTCGACAAGCCCCCGCCCGATGATCGCCGGGCGGGGGCCGGTGGTGGGAGACACGAGGAGCGCGCCTCGCTCGAACCTCACTCCCCATCGGAATCTCTGGCCGCCATCGTCGCGAGGGGGCGAAGCGACCGTCGACCGCCGGCATCGCGCCGTCCCGATGCCCTCTCGGCGGCGCGCGGCTCAGCGCGGCACGAAGCCCCGGCCGAGGAGCACCGCGGCGATGGGGGCGCGGTCGTGCAGGAGGTGCAGCCGGTTGAACAGGTCGCGCACGGCGTCGGTGCGGGCGCGGCCGCAGTCCACCCAGAAGGCCACCCGGCCGTCGCCGCGGTCCTCGAGGTCGGTGATCTCGTGGAAGCGCTCGCCCTCGGGGGTGCCGAAGGCGCCCTCGAAGCCGGCGGTGTACCAGTCGCCCACCACCGGGTCGAGGACCTCGACGGGGCGCTCCACCCCCGGCTCGAAGCGCACCTGCACCGGCAGGTGGTTCCACGGGCACTGGCTGCTCACCCACACCGGGAAGGGCACGTCGTCTTCGGGCCAGTCGACGAGCACCTGGGCGCGGGCGAGGGGCTCGTAGCCGGCGAGGGCCACGATCATCGGCTGGTCGCCCACGCGGCCGACCTGGCCGGTCTTCGGGTCCACCATGTCGACGCGCACCGCCGCGTAGGGGCGCGCGCCCTCGGGGATCACCGGCACCACCCGCCCGTCGTCGGCGCGGACCATGCGCGCGGGCTCCATCATCCAGCCCTGCTCGGACATGCGCTTCGCGTGGTGGTCGAAGAACTCGACGTAGGCGCCCCGGTGCGCCTCCAGGAACTCGCGGGGATGCACGTCGTCGGCGACGAAGCGGCGCGCCGCCTCGACGAGCTTCTCGGTCGCGTCGAGGTACTCGGGCTGGTCGGTGCGGTCGTCGAGGTAGCCGCGCAGCTCGGCCAGCCCCTCGTCGAGGCGCCCCCAGCCGAGCAGCAGGTAGCCGAGGGCCTGGCGCACCCGCGGGTTGTCGGGCTCGTGGACGAGCACCGCCCGGTAGGCCGCCTCCGCCGCCGCCGGGTCGTCGAGCTCCTCCGCCGCCGCCCCGCGCACGAGGTGAATCGGCCCCATGAGCTGCCCGGCCGTCTCGTCGGCGCGCTCGCGGGCGACCTTCTCGGCCTCGAAGGTCAGGGCGTAGGCGTCGCGGGCCTCGCCCCGGCGCAGCTCGACCACGGCCAGCGCGTGCCAGAGGTCCACCCGCTCCGGGTGCGCGGCGAGGATCTCCCGCAGCCGGCGGGCGGCCTCCTCGGGTTCGGCGTCGCGAATCGCCGCCAGGGCGTCCTCGGCCACGAGGTCGGTGAACAGGTCGGACATCGTCCCCTCCCGCGGCCACGGGGCCGCGCGTGCTCGGTTGCGGTCAGTAGAGGTTGCCGACGTTGATGTAGATGCCCGGCGCCCAGTCCTCCAGCGCCGAGACGCCCACGTCGGCCCGGATGATGAAGTTCTCGTCGATGGCGACGCGCAGGCCGCCGCCCTCGCCGGGCAGCAGGTGGCCGAAGGCGGCGGCGAGGTGCTCCCGGCACCAATCCTCGCCGACGACGCCCACGTCGGCGAAGCCGTGCAGGGACAGGGCCACGGGCACGCGCGCCACCGCGAAGTCGACGAAGCGCCAGCGCAGCTCGGCCTGCTCGAACAGCTTGAAGCGGCCGATGTAGCGGGCCCAGCGAATGCCGCGCCCGGCGTCCTGCCCGCCCCAGGCCGAGTACGGGGTCGAGCCGCCCACGGTGGTCATCTCCTGCGTGGGCACGTCGCCGACGATGCCGTCGTGGACGAGGCGGTTGGCGAGCGACAGCCGCCCGCCCCGGGCGAGGGGCAGGTAGTTGCGGGCGGTGAGGTTGTAGCCGAAGTAGCTCCACCGGCTGCCGATCCAGGGCCCGCCGCCGCGCACGGAGCCCTCGACCCACCAGCCGTGGGTGGGGGCCGGCTCGAAGTCGCGGGTGTCGCCCATGAGGCCCACCTGCAGCACGCTCAGGAAGCCCTTTTCGCCCTCGGGAAACACCTCGGCGTAGAGGCTGCCCGGGTAGGGGCCGACGGTCTGCAGGTCGCCCGGCAGGTGCATCGCCCCGCGCCAGCCGCCGAAGACCTCGACCTTGGCCGGCTCCTCGCGCAGCTTCCAGCGCCCCTGCAGGTAGCCGTTGGGCCGCACGTAGCGGTAGAGGTAGTAGCGGTGCTCGAAGTCGGCGGCGTCCTCGCCCGACAGGCCGAGCGCCTCCGCTTCCGACGCGGCGACCTCGGGGTCGCAGCTCACCTCGGGGCCGAACCCGCAGAAATTCGCCGTGCGGTAGACCTCGAGCTGCGCCTTGGCGTTGATGCGAAGCGGCAGGCCGAAGGCGTCCACCGCGTCGAAGACGACCTTGTGGCTGTGCACCTGCTTCGTCGTCATGAACACCTGGAAGGTGGTCGCCGAGCTGTAGGGCGCCGTGTGGCCGTCGTAGCGGTAGACCGTGCCGAGGATGCCGTAGCCGAAGCCGTCGTCGCTGTTGTAGTTGAGCGCCGGCACCCCGCCGAAGCCCCAGCCGGTGCGCCGGTAGGGCGCGTCAGGCAGCGCGGCCGCGTCGGTCGGCGCGGCGGCTTCCCGGCCGGTCGCGGCGGCTTCGTCGCCGGCGACGGCGGGCGCGGCGAGGAGGGCGAGGAGGGCGAGGGCGGCGGCCATGGCGACTCCGGGTCGGCGGTGCGCCGGCATCTTCGCACGGCGGGGCGGGCGCCGCGAGGGCGGGGCGACCCCGGGCCGCGGGAGCGCCGGGGCCCGAAACCGGAGGGAGGGCTTCCGATCCCGCGCGAACCCGGCCTATGCTGGAGGCGATGCGCGTCCTCCTGGTGCAGAGCTACCTCGGTCGCCTCGGCCTGTCGGACCACCTGGTCTTTCCCATCGGCCTGTCCTGCGTCGCCACGGCGCTGCACCGGGCGGGCCACGCGCCGCGCATCGTCGACCTCAACGCCACCTTCCCGGACGAGGGTCCCGCCGAGGTCCTGGCGCGGCTGGCCGGCGAGGTTCGCGGGTTCCGGCCCGACCTCGTCGGGGTGAGCCTCCGAAACATCGACTCGACCACGCGCAAGGCGCCCGTCGTCTTCCACACCTGGCTCGGGCCGGTGCTCGAGGTGATCCGCCGCGAGGCCCCGGGCGTGCCGGCGGTGCTCGGCGGGCCGGGCTTCACCCAGGCCCCGGGCGCCTTCATGGCGCGCTACCCCTACGACCTCGGCGTGCAGGGCGAGGCCGAGGAGGCCTTTCCCGAGCTGCTCGCCCGCCTCGACCGGCCCGGGACGGTGCCCGGCACCTGGTTCCGGGGCGAGGACGGCCGGCCCCGCTTCGCCGGCC
>WGAH01000865.1 GCA_015489145.1 Deltaproteobacteria bacterium | reverse complement strand
TGATGCCCCGGGTGGTCGCCAGCCTCGGCCGCGCCGGCCTCTACCCGTGGGTGTTCTCCGCCTACGTCCTCGCCCAGACCGTCACCATGCCGCTCTACGGCCGCCTGGCCGACCGCCGGGGGCGCCGCCTCGCCTACCTCCTCGGCGTCGGCGCCTTCCTCCTCGGCAGCGTGGGCTGCGCCCTCGCCGGCGACATGGCCGCCCTCGTCGCCGCCCGGGTCGTGCAGGGCGCGGGCGCCGGGGCGCTGCTGCCGATGACGATGACGATCATGGGCGACCTCTACCCGGTGGCGGAGCGCACCCGCCTGCAAGGGGCCTTTTCCCTGGTCTGGGGGGTGAGCTCGCTGCTCGGCCCGCCGCTCGGCGGCCTCCTCGCCCAGCTCGGCTCCTGGCGGGCGGTGTTCTGGCTCAACCTCGTGCCCGGCCTGCCCGCGGCCCTCGTGGTGGGGCTCCTCCTGCCCGGCGGCGCCGTCGCCGCCGCCACCGGCCCCCGTCGCTGGTCGGCGCCGGTGCTGCTGCGGGACCCGACCCAGCAGGCGGTGAACCTCTCGGGGCTCTTCCTCGGCGCCGCGCTGATGGGCGTCGTCGCCTACCTGCCGGTGGAGGTGCAGGCGGTGCGCGGCGGCACGGTGCTCGACGCCGGCCTCGCCCTCGTGCCCCTGAGCCTCACCTGGACGCTCACCGCCAACCTCGCCGGCCGGGTGCTCCACCGCATCGGGTTCTCGGGCCTGGTGCGCGGCGGCACCCTCGTGACCGCCCTCGGCGCCGGCCTCGCCGCCGTCTCCACCGCCCACCCCCTCGGGCTCGTGCTGTTCGGCGCCGGCATGGGCTGGACGATCTCGGCCTGCAACGTCGCCGTGCAGGAAGCGGCGCCGGTGCACCTGCGCGGCTCGGCGACCTCGCTCGCGATGTTCAGCCGCAGCGTCGGAAACGCCGTCGGCATCGTCGTGCTCACGCGCCTCGCCGGCATTCGGCCCGACGCGGCGCGCTTCGCCGACGTGCCCCACCTCCGCGAGGGCGTCGCCGCCGCCTTCGACGGGGTCGCCGTCGCCAGCGTCCTCGCCGCCGCGATCATCTTCCTGCGCTACCCCCGGCGCGGGCGCTGAAGCCGCCGCCGCCGGGCCGCGACCAGCCAGGCCAGCGCCCAGGCGAGCGGTCCCCGGGCCGGCGCCGTCGCCGCGCACAGGCCGTTGCCCGCCGACCGGTCCTCCGGGTCGCCCGGGCGGCGCACCCGGCGCTCGACGTGGAGCACGTAGTCGGCGCCGTCGGGATCGAGGCCGGTCACCGCCACCCGCGTGCCGCCCCGGGCCAGCAGCGTCTCGCCTTCGCCGGCCGCGCCGGCGAGGCCCGACACGATCACCGCGCCTTCCGGGGCGATGCGCGCCTCGGCCACGTCCACGTCGTAGTAGCGGGTGCCGAGGTAGGCGAGGCTGCCGGCCGCCCCGTCGGGCACCGCCGCCTCGGAGGCCGGGATCGCGTAGAGCGCGTTGTCGGCGAGCTGCCGGTTGCCGTAGGCGGCGGAGAAGCCCGCCCACAAGGCGCCGGCGGAGACGCCGTGCTGCTCGGCGAGGATCGCGTCCCAGGCCGAGTCGGGGCGCCCGGCGGCGAGGAGCCACAGGTCGCGCAGCGCCTCGGGGCCGCCCACGGCCTCCTCGATCCAGGCGTGGAGCAGGAACATGCCGTAGGCGTGCCCGCCGTCCAGCTCGGTGTAGCGGGCCTCGGGGCGCTCGGCGTAGGCCGCGGACTGCTCCGCCACCACCGCCCCGGCGTCGAGGGCGCCGGCGGCCCCCCACTCCGCCGAGGCCTCCCAGCACCAGGTCTCCTCGTCGATCGCGCCCACCGCCGCCCCGGGGTCGCGCAGGCCGTACTGCAGGGCGTGGACGAACTCGTGGGCGGCGAGCTCGGCGAAGAAGTCCGGGTGCGCGTCCCAGGCCGGGTCGAGGGCGATGACCGGGCGCTCGACCCCGTCCACCTCGTCCATCCAGGTGAGACCGGTGCCGTCGAGCTCCGGGTCGAGGCGCACCGGCTGCGGGCCGGCGTCCATGCCCGGCGGCGGCGGCCAGCCCCCCTCGTCCACCAGCGCCGTCCAGGCCGCCTCCAGGGCCTCCGCCGCGTCGCCCGCCGCCGCCGACAGGTCGTCCCCAGCCGGCCAGGAGACGGCGAAGTGCTCGGTCTCCACCGATTCCTCGGCCGCCGGCGCCGGCGGGGGCGGCGCGCCGGCCAGCAGCGCCGCGAGGCCGCAGGCCGGGCCGCTCACGCGGTCGCTCCCGGCCGCCAGCCCCCGGCCCGGTCGGACTGCTCCAGCAGGTCGAGCACCCAGGCCACCCGGGCGTCCAGCTCGCGCAGCGGCGGCATCACCGCCAGGAGCGGCGGGCGCAGCTCGCGGAACAACAGGCCCTCGAGGGTGGCCTGGTAGTGGCGCTGGATCCACGGGTTCGAGGCCCGGACCCCGTCGGGCACCAGCGGCAGCACCCCCCAGGGCAGCAGCACGACGTGGTCGAGGCGGCGCGCGCGCGCGAAGACGTCGGCGAAGAAGGCGGCGGTGGCCTCGCGGTCGTCGGTGAAGCGGTAGGTCAGCCAGAAGGCGGCGAAATCCACCGGCGAGCGGTCGGCGACGAAGCCGCCGGCCGAGGCCAGGGCGGCGTCCTCGGCGGCGCACTGCTCGGCCCACAGCTCCAGCACCAGCGCCCGCAGGCGGCGGAGGCCGAGGCCGTGAAGCGAGAGCCCGCCCTCGATCCGGGCGCGCATCCCCTCCGGGATGTAGGGAACGCCGAGCTCCTCGGCGAGGCGGCGCCCGAGGGTGGTCTTGCCGGTGCCGGCGCTGCCCGACAGGGCCAGGCGGGGCGGGCCGTGGGACCGGCGCCCCCCCGCCCGCGCCCGAGCCGCGGCGCCGGGGTCGATGGCGAAGGGGCGCTCGCCGAGGGCCTGCACCACCGCGCCGGCCTGGGCGAGGAGGAACCAGGAGTGGGTGCTCGGCAGGGGCGCGAAGCGCAGGGCCTGGTCCAGCGGAATGCCGAGGAGGCCGCAGGTGAGCACCCGCACCACCCCCGCGTGCCCCACCAGCACCCAGCGCCGCCCGCGCAGGGGCGGAAGCGCGGGGCCGGGGGCGTCCATGCGCCGGGCGAGCCAGTCGCCCACCCGCCGCGACAGGTCGGCCAGGCTCTCGCCCCCCGGCGGCCGGGCGCCGGCGTAGTCGGCCCAGAAGGCGCGCACGCCGGCCACGTCCTCGGCGGTCAGCTCCTCCCAGGACCGGCCCTCCCAGGCGCCCATGTGCTGCTCGCGAAGCTCCGGGGTGGCCTCGAGGGGCACGCCGAGGCGCGCGGCCAGCGGCCCGGCGATCTCGGTACAGCGGGCGAGGTCGCTGGACAGCACCCCCACCGGGCGGGGAAGCCGCTCGACGGCGAAGCGCACCAGCGCCTCCCCCTCGGCGCGGCCCCGGGCGCTGAGCGGCAGGTCGCTGTGGCCGTAGGCCCGCCGCGCCCCGCCGGTGTCCACCGGCCCGTGCCGGAGGACGTGGAGGTGGGTGACCTCGCGCGAGGGCAGCGCCTGCTCGGTGATCGTGTCCCAGGACATGCCCCCGGGTTATCGTCCCGCCCGGCTCGCTCCCAGCGAGGCCGCCAGCCCGGGCACGGACGAACCCTGGAGCTCCCATGCGCGCGATCCCCCTTTCCGCCTCCGCACTCCTCCTCGCCGCCCTCACCGCCTGCGGAGGCAAGACCACCCCGGGCGACGACCGCCAGGACGACACGGCGGCCGACGCCGACGCGGATACCGACGCCGACACCGACACCGACACGGATGCCGACGCCGACACCGACACGGATGCCGACACCGACGCCGACACGGATGCCGACACCGACACCGACACCGACACCGACACCGGCGACACCGGGAGCGCCGACACCGGCGCCTGCGACACCGGCGACACCGGCGCCTGCGACACCGGCAGCGTCGACACGGGCGACACGGGCAGCGCCGACACGGGCAGCGCCGACACCGGCGACACCGGGGCCGCGGACACCGGCGACACCGGAAGCGCCGACACCGGCGGCATCGACACCGGCTTCACCGCCTGGGAGGGCGAGCGCGAGCTGGTCCTCTCCATCCCGTCCTACGGCGATGTCTGCGACATCTGGTGGGACAGCCGCGGCCGGCGCAGCTCCACGGTGTGCTCCGACTGCACCTGGAGCTTCGACCTCCTGTTCCGCTACGTCGGCGACGACCTCGGCGGCTGCGACGGCCCGGGCGCGCGCAACTGGCTCCCGCGGTACACGGTCAGCTTCGCGAACGACTACTACGTCGCCGGCTACGGCACCTACGACCTCATGTTCATGTACTACGGCTCGACGTGGTACCTCCTCGGCTACGTCGACGCGTGGGACGGCGAGGACCTGTCGTACTCGACGTCCTGGTACAACTACGGCACCTACTACATGTACTACTACTACTGGTACGGCACGGCGACGTTGCGCTGAGGCGCCGTCTCAGCGCCCGCGGCGGGCGACCAGCACCCCGCCGATCCAGCCGAACAGGTGCGCCTGCCACGACATCCCCGGGTAGAGGAAGGGGAGCGTGCCGGCCATCATGCCGCCGAAGACCACCGTGACGAGGATCGACAGGATCACCGCCAGGGGCTTGCGCTCGATGAAGCCCCGGGCCATCAGGAAGCCGAGGAAGCCGAACACCACCCCGCTCGCGCCGATGTGCACCGAACCCGGGGCGCCGAGCAACCAGGCGCCGAGGCCGCCGGTCAGGGTGGAGGCCAGGGCGACGCGCCAGAAGTCCGCGCGCCGGGGAACCGTCACGAGAAAGCCGAGGATGGCGAACGGGATCGTGTTGCCGAGCAGGTGGCCCCAGCCGGCGTGCAGGAAGGGAGCGAGCAGCACGCCGCGCAGCCCCGCGAGGGTGCGCGGGCGCACGCCGAGGAGGTCGAGGCGGTGGCCGAGGAAGGTGTCGGCCACCTCGACGGCGTAGAGGACGGCCAGGCTGCCGCCGACGAGGTGGCCGACACCTTCCTCGGCCACCGCCTCGACCTCCTCGGCGTGCGCCCGCGCACCCTCGCGGGGCTGCGCGGCGTGCTGCTCGCTCCCTTCCTGCACGCCGGCTGGG
>WGAH01000864.1 GCA_015489145.1 Deltaproteobacteria bacterium | reverse complement strand
GCCGCCCCCGACGCCCGGCACCTCGTGTGGAAGGCGGGCTGGCCCGACTGGAAGGACGCCCGCGAGGTTCCCGAGATCGCCGGCGCCGCGCCCCCGCCCACCCCCGGCGAGTAGCCGGCCCGCCGGCTACCGGAAGCGCACGGCCTGGCGTCGGGGCCCCCAGGTTCCCGGCCGCGCCTCGAAGCGGCCGGGGATGGGCGTACCGCACCGGGCGCAGCAACCGTCGGCGTCCAGGCCCCAGCGGCCGAGGGCGTAGCCGTCGCGCTCGACGAGGAGCGCGCCGCAGCCGGGGCACCAGGTGCTCCCGCCCTCGGGGTCGTGGACGTTGCCGGTGTAGACGAAGTGCAGGCCCTCCTCCCGGGCGATGCGCCGCGCCCGGCGAAGGGTGGACGGCGGGGTGGGGCGGCCGTCCATGCGCCAGGCCGGGTGCCAGGCGGTGAAGTGGAGGGGCACGTGGGGGCCCAGCTCGTCGCGCACCCAGGCGGACAGCGCGTGAAGCTCGGCGTCCCCGTCGTTCTCGCCAGGGATGAGCAGCGTCGTGATCTCGACCCACACCCGGGTCTCGCGCACGAGGTAGCGCAGGGTGTCGAGCACGGGCCCGAGCCGGCCCGAGCAGAGGCGGCGGTAGAAGTCGTCGGAAAACGCCTTGAGATCGACGTTGGCCGCGTCCATGACCGCGAAGAATTCCTCGCGGGGGCCGGCGGAGACATAGCCCGCCGTGACGGCGACGGCGGCGATGCCCCGCTCGCGGCAGGCCAGCGCCGCGTCGATGGCGTACTCGGCGAAGATCACCGGGTCGTTGTAGGTGAAGGCCACCGACCGGGAGCCGGTCTCGGCGGCGGCCCGGGCGATGGCCTCGGGGGTGGCCCGGGACTGCAGGCGATCCATCTCCCGCGCCTTGGAGATGTCCCAGTTCTGGCAGAAGCGGCAGCCGAGGTTGCAGCCGGCGGTGCCGAAGGAGAGCACCGGGGTGCCGGGAAGGAAGTGGTAGAGCGGCTTCTTCTCGATGGGGTCGACGCAGAAGCCGCTGGAGCGCCCCCAGGTGGTCAACACGATCCCCTCGTCCGTCGCCGCGCGGACGAAGCAGAAGCCGCGCTGGCCCGGGCGGAGGAGGCAGGCCCGGGGGCAGAGGTCGCAGCGAAAGCGCGGGCCGGCGGCGTCCGGGACCGCCGTCCACCAGCGCGCCGGGTGTGGAGCTTCCCGCCGCATGGCCGTCCTCCCGGGGCGCGGGGCCCCCTTCGAGGATAGCGCCCCCACCGGCGAGGGGAAACGAGACCCGCTACCAGGCCTCGGCGTTGTCGCCGGCCCCCGAGCAGCTCGGGTCGTCGGCGTCCACCTTGCCGTCGAGGTCGTTGTCGACCCCGTCGTTGCACTGGGTCGCGCCGCCGTAGCCGTCGTCCTCGTGCTCGACGGCGATGCTGGTGCAGGCCGGGTCGTCGGTGTCCGTCCACCCGTCCCCGTCGTTGTCCAGGCCGTCGTTGCACTCGGTGGAGGGGTCGGTCTCGTCGGTGTCCCAGCCGTCGGTGCAGCCCGGGTCCTCGGCGTCCACCAGCCCGTCCCCGTCGTTGTCGGTGCCGTCGTTGCAGGCGGTGCTGCCCGAGAGGCCGTCGTCCTCCCACAGCTCGTCGGCGGTGGCGCAGGCCGGGTCGTCGGTGTCCGTCCACCCGTCCCCGTCGTTGTCCAGGCCGTCGGCGCACTCCACCGTGTGGGTCTCGTCGCCGTCGAAGGCCGTCTCGCAGCCCGGGTCGTCGGCGTCGACCAACCCGTCCCCGTCGTCGTCCAGGCCGTCGTTGCAGGCGAAGGCGTCCACGGTGCCCAGCTCGGCGGCCGACCAGGCGCAGTCCGGGTCCTCGTCGTCCGTCCAGCCGTCCCCGTCCCCGTCGAGGCCGTCGGTGCAGTCCGTCCGGGCGAGCGCGTCCTCCCAGTCGTCGAGGGCGTCGACGCAATCGGGGTCGTCGGCGTCCGACAGCCCGTCCCCGTCGTCGTCCGCGCCGTCGTTGCAGGCGCTCGCCCCGAAACCCGCCTCGGCGGTGGAGGCGACGCAGTCCGGGTCGTCGGCGTCCGTCCACCCGTCCCCGTCGTCGTCCGCGCCGTTCGTGCAGGGGCCGGCCGGGTCCCGCTCCTGGGGGTCGAGGGCGTCGGCGCAGCCCGGGTCCTCGGCGTCCGCCAGGCCGTCCCCGTCGTCGTCGGCCCCGTCGTTGCAGGCGGTTCCGAGGAAGCCGCGCTCCTCGCCCCACAGCGCGCAGTCCGGGTCGTCCTCGTCCGTCCACCCGTCCCCGTCGTCGTCGGCCCCGTCCGAGCAGTCGCCGGCCGCCGCCTCGGAACCGTCCCAGCCGTCGGCGCAGTCCGGATCGTCGGCGTCCGCCAGGCCGTCCCCGTCGTCGTCCAGGCCGTCGTTGCACGGGAGGTCGCCCAGCCCCGCCTCGTCGCCCCCGTCGCGGCAGTCCGGGTCGTCGGCGTCCGTCCACCCGTCCCCGTCGTCGTCGGTCCCATCCGAGCAGGAGGCCGAGGCCGCTGTCTCGTCGCCGTCCCAGCCGTCGGCGCAGTCCGGGTCCTCGGCGTCCGCCAGGCCGTCCCCGTCGTCGTCGGCCCCGTCGTTGCACGGGAGGAGGGTGAGGCCGATCTCCTCGCCCCACAGCGCGCAGTCCGGGTCGTCGGCGTCCGTCCACCCGTCCCCGTCGTCGTCCTCGCCGTCCTCGCAGCTCGCCATGCCGGTGGACTCGTCCTCGTCCCAGGCGGCGGAGCACTCGCCGTCGTCGGCGTCGGTCAACCCGTCGCCGTCGCCGTCCTCGTCGTCGTTGCAGGCGAAGTCCGAGAAACCGTCCTCGTCCTCCCCCGTCCGGCAGTCCACGTCGTCAGCGTCCGTCCAGCCGTCCCCGTCGTCGTCCTCGCCGTTGGCGCAGTCGTCGGCCGTCTCGTCCTCGACCGTGTCGGTCGCCGCGGCGCAGCCCGGATCGGCGGCGTCCACGAGCAGGTTGCCGTCGTTGTCGACGCCGTCGTTGCACGCCCAGGTGGCGTCGGTGCCGTCCTCGCTCACCGCGCCGGTGGCGGCGGCGCAGTCCGGGTCGTCGGCGTCCGTCCAGCCGTCGCCATCGTCGTCCTCGCCGTTCTCGCAGTCCCCGGCGTCCTCGTCGTCGTCGGCGCCGTCGAGGCAACCCGGGTCGTCGGCGTCCACCAGCCCGTCCCCGTCGTCGTCCACGCCGTTGGTGCAGGCGGTGGCGCCGTCGAGGGCGCCGTCCTCGTCGCCCGACCCGCCGGCGGCGGTGTCGCAGTCCGGATCGTCGCCGTCCACCCAGCCGTCCCCGTCGTCGTCCCAGCCGTTCTCGCAGTCGTCGGCGGTCGCGTCCTCGACGGTGTCGGTGGCGCCGGAGCAGCCGTCGTCGCCGGAGTCGACGTAGCCGTTGCCGTCATTGTCGACGCCGTCGTTGCACTGCCAGGTGGCGTCGGTGCCCGACTCGACCGCCGGGGTGCCGGCGCAGTCCGGGTCGTCCTCGTCCTCCCAGCCGTCGAGATCGTTGTCCAGGCCGTCGTCGCAGTCGCTGGTGGGGTCGGTCTCGTCGGTGTCGGCACCGTCCTCGCAGCCCGGGTCGTCGGCGTCCACCAGCCCGTCCCCGTCGTCGTCGGCCCCGTCGTTGCAGGCGGCCGTACCCGTCCCCGTCTCGTCCCCCGAGCCGCCGGCGGCGGTGTCGCAGTCCGGGTCGTCGCCGTCCACCCAGCCGTCCCCGTCGTCGTCCTCGCCGTTGGCGCAGTCGTCGTCCTCGTCGGCGTCGGTCGCCGCGGCGCACACGGAGTCGGCGGCGTCGATGGCCCCGTCGCCGTCGTTGTCGAGGCCGTCGTTGCACGCCCAGCTCGCGTCGAAGCCGACCTCGGCGCCCGAGCCGCCGGCGGCGGTGTCGCAGTCCGGGTCGTCGCCGTCCACCCAGCCGTCCCCGTCGTCGTCCTCGCCGTCGTCGCAGGAGCGCGTCTCGTCGTCGTCGGTGGCCGCCTCGCAGCCGGAGTCGGCGGCGTCGGTGTCGCCGTCGCCGTCGTTGTCGGCCCCGTCGTTGCACGCCCAGGTGGCGTCGTATCCGACCTCGGCGTCGCCCGAGGCGCAGTCCGGGTCCTCGCCGTCCACCCAGCCGTCCCCGTCGTCGTCCAGGCCGTCCACGCAGGAGGCCGCCTCGTTCTCGTCCCAGGCCGAGTCGCAGTCGGGGTCGAAGGCGTCCGCCAGCCCGTCTCCGTCGTCGTCGACGCCGTTGGAGCAGTCCGCGGCGTCGTCGACGCCCCCCTCGTCGTCGTCGGTGGCCGAGGCGCAGCCCGGGTCGTCGGTGTCGACCCAGCCGTCTCCGTCGTTGTCGGCGCCGTCCTCGCAGGCGTTCGCCTCGGCGTCGTCCCAGCCGGCCTCGCATCCCGGGTCCTCGGCGTCGACGAGCCCGTCCCCGTCGTCGTCCAGGCCATCGTTGCAGGCGTACTCCGAGGTCGCCGCGACCTCCTCGTCCCCGAGCCGGCAGTCCGGGTCGTCGGCGTCCGTCCACCCGTCCCCGTCGTCGTCGGCGCCGTTCTCGCAGCCCAGGGGCGCCTCGGCATCGTCCCAGGCGTCGGCGCACTCCGGGTCGTCGGCGTCCGCCAGCCCGTCCCCGTCGTCGTCCTCACCGTCGTTGCACGCCGTCTCGCCGTAGCCGAGCTCCTCGTCCCCGCCCGCGCAATCCGGGTCCGCCGCGTC
>WGAH01000863.1 GCA_015489145.1 Deltaproteobacteria bacterium | reverse complement strand
CGTCGGGGCCGGCGACGTGGTCGAGGCCCGGGCGGTGCTCGTCGAGATCGGCTGAGGCGGAGGCGAGGATGGGCGAGACCGAGCGCTGGCGCGAGACGACCCTGGCCCGGGCGGTGGCCCGGCACCCGCTGCGGCGAGAGCGCTTCGTGCGCTCCGGCGGCGAGCCGGTCGCCGACCTGTACGGCCCCGAGGACCCGCCCCCCGACATCGGCCTCCCCGGCGAGTTCCCCTTCACCCGCGGCGTGCAGCCGACGATGTACCGCGGCCGCCTCTGGACGATGCGGCAGTACGCCGGCTTCGGCACCGCCCGCGAGTCCAACGCGCGCTACCGCTACCTCATCGAGCAGGGCACCACCGGGCTGAGCGTGGCCTTCGACCTGCCCACCCAGATGGGCCTCGACAGCGACGACGACCGGGCGGCCGGCGAGGTCGGCCGGGTCGGCGTGGCCATCGACTCGGTCGAGGACATGCGCGTGCTCTTCGACGGCATCCCGCTGGACCGCGTGAGCGTGTCGATGACGATCAACAGCACCGCGGCCGTGCTGCTGGCAATGCTGCTCGTGGTGGCCGAGGAGCAGGGCGTGCCCTGGAGCGCCGTGCGGGGCACGATCCAGAACGACGTGCTCAAGGAGTACATGGCCCGGGGCACCTACATCTACCCGCCGCGGCCGAGCATGCGGCTCATCACCGACGTGATGGCCTTCTGCAAGGACGAGGCCCCGCGCTTCAACACGATCTCGATCTCGGGCTACCACATTCGCGAGGCCGGCTGCACCGCCGCCCAGGAGATCGCCTTCACCCTGGCCGACGGCATCGCCTACGTCGAGGCCGCCACCGCCGCCGGGCTGGCGGTCGACGACTTCGCGCCGCGCCTGAGCTTCTTCTTCAACGCCCACAACGACTTCATCGAGGAGGTCGCCAAGTTCCGGGCCGCCCGGCGCCTGTGGGCGCGCATCATGCGCGACCGCTTCGGCGCGAAGAAGCCCCGCAGCATGATGCTTCGCTTCCACACCCAGACCGCCGGCTCGACGCTCACGGCCCAGCAGCCGCTCAACAACGTGGTGCGGGTGGCGATCCAGGCCCTCGCGGCGGTGATGGGCGGCACCCAGAGCCTCCACACCAATGCCTTCGACGAGGCCCTGGCCCTGCCCACCGAGCAGAGCGCCCGCCTCGCCCTTCGCACCCAGCAGGTCATCGCCGCCGAGAGCGGCGTGGCGAGCTACGTCGACCCCCTTGGCGGAAGCTGGGCGGTCGAGGCGGTCACGGACGAGCTCGAGGCCGAGGCGCGGCGCCTCATCGGCGAGATCGACGAGATGGGCGGCATGGTGGCCGCCATCGAGCGCGGTTTCCCCCAGCGCGAGATCCAGAACGCCGCCTACCGCGCCCAGGTCGAGCTCGAGCGGGGCGAGCGCGAGGTGGTGGGGGTGAACGTGCACCTCGCCGAGGACGACGCCCAGCCCGAGCTCGCCCGCGTCGACCCGGCCCTCGAGGCGGAGCAGCGGAGGGCGCTGGCGGAGCTGCGCGCCTCCCGGGACGAGGGTGCGGCCCGGCGCGCCCTGGCGGCCCTGCGCGCCGCCGCCAGCGGCGAGGCCAACCTCGTTCCCCTCATCGTCGACGCGGTGCGCGCCCGCGCCACCCTCGGCGAGATCGCCGGCACGCTGCGCGAGGTCTGGGGCGTCTACGAGGAGCGGGTGGTGATCTGAGCCCGGCGCTTCACCCCTCGTCGCCGTCGGCCTCGCGCTTCTTGGTGGTGAACAGCCAGGCCACGCCGATGCTCAGCCCGTAGAGCACGATGAGCGGGCCCGCCATGAGGAGCTGGCTCAGCACGTCGGGCGGGGTGAGGAAGGCGGCGATCACGAAGATCGCGACGACGCTGTAGCGGAAGAAGCGCGTCATGTCGCGGTGGTCGATGAGCCCGAGGCGGGCCAGCGCGAAGACGACCACCGGGAGCTGGAAGCTGGCGCCGAAGGCGAGGAGGAGCTTGGTCGCCAGCGACAGGTAGCTGGCGATGGAGAGCACGGCGCTGACGTCGTCGGACATCACCGTGAGGAAGAAGGGGAAGGCGAAGCGGAAGATGACGAAGTAGCCGAAGGCCGCCCCGAGGAGGAACAGCGCCGTGCTCGCGAAGACCAGGGGGACGATGAGGCGCTTTTCGCGCGGGTAGAGGCCCGGGGCGACGAAGGCCCACACCTGGTAGAAGATCACCGGGCTGGCGAGCCCGATGCCGGCGACGGCCCCCACCTTCATCGTGGTGAGGAAGCCCTCGAGGGGCTCGGTGATCGCCATGGTTCCGCGGCCGGTGGCGGCGAGGGCCTCGTTCATCGGCGCGACGAGGAAGTCCCAGATGTGCTGGGCGAAGCCCAGGCAGACGAGCATGCCCACGAGCCCGGCCGCCAGCGAGATCAGGAGGCGCCGCCGGAGCTCCTTCAGGTGCTCCATCAGCGGCATGCGGAATTCCTCGACGGGGTCGCCGGCGGGCGGCGCGCCCGCCTCGCGCGTCGAGGGGTCCTCGGAGCGGGGGGGATTCTTCATGGCGTCCCCTCGTCGTCCTCCGGCGCGTCGTCGAGGCG
>WGAH01000862.1 GCA_015489145.1 Deltaproteobacteria bacterium | reverse complement strand
TCCAGCCGTCGTCGGTGCGGACCGGCACCACCTCGGCCGGCGCCATCGCCGGCGGCAGCCGGTGGACGCAGCCGGCGAGGAGCCCCAGCGCCGCCGCGGCCCGCAGCCGCCTATTCCTCGCCGCCACCCGCCTCACCGTGAACCCCGCGGCTGGAAGGATGGCGCCTCGTCCAGCGCGGTGACCATCGCGTTCCTCCGTGCCGCCCCGTGGTCCCGGCCGGGGGATTCCGGCTCGGCGTCCGCCGGTGGTCGAGGATACCAGCGCCAGCTCCCGGCGCACCTCGTTGGAGCGGTCGAGGACCGCCCGTGGCGGGAGCGCCGGCTGACCACCGGCATGGAAGGGGCGAGGCTCCGCTTCGGGCGGAGGCGCTACGCCGAGGGGAGGTGCCCGAGGGCACCGGGGTGTTCGCGGCGCCGCTGCGCGGCGCACGACGAGCCGGCTCGTGAATCCCGACCTGGCTTCCCGACCCACGGTGAAGCTTCTACCCGTCGCGCGACGGCGCGTCCGACGACTCGGGACGCCCCGCCCTTGCTGGTCGCCCCGCGTCGCGCGCCATAGGCGCGATCGCGTCGGCGCGGCCCGGCCCGTGGGGGCGGCTCGCCTCGGGAGGCTCGGAATGATCGCGGTCCTCGCCCTGTTCCTCGCCTGTGGCGGCGCTCCCGGCGGCGGGTCGGAGGAGGCGGCGCGCGGGGGTGCCGCGACGCCGCCCGCCGAGGCCGGCTCCGCCGAGGCCGGCTCCGCCGAGGCGGCCCGCGACGCCGCCCCGCCCGCCTCCATCGACGAGGCCCTCGCCCGCACGCGCGCCCTGGCGAAGCGCCTGCACGCCGTCCGCCGGGCCACCCGCCTCGCCGGGACGCTCCTCGCCCGGGGGCCGGCGAGCCTGCCGCCGGTGCTCGAGCGCTGGAAGGTCCTGTTCGCCGGCGACCTCGACCCGGTGCGGTTTTCGCTGGCCGAGGCGGGGGCGCGGGCCGACCTGGTGGCCGAGGACGGGGACCGTCGCTGGGTGCTGGAGCTGCCCGCCGGGGCCCGCTACCTCGACCCGCACCTGGTGGGCTTCCTCAACCGGGTGCTCACGGACCTCGGCTCCGGGCGGCGGGTGGCGCGCACCCTCGACCTCGACGAGGACCCCTACCTCGTCGTCGCCTCGGCCGAGGCCCTCACCGAGTGGACGGCGCAGGGGCTGCTCCTCGACGAGGGCCCCGCCGTGTGGCCGGTCCCGGGCGGCCCGCGGGAGCGCCGCTTCGCCAGCCGCCCGCGCCCGGTCGACCTCGCCGTGCCCGGCTGGAGCGACGCCGACCTCGCCGCCTTCGCCGCCGGCCTGCGCGCGGTCCGCCGGCTCCAGGTGCCGGGTTTCGGCGCCTTCGCCGGCGGTGATTCGCCGACCTTCCGCCCCGACCAGGACCTCCTCGATCGGGTGGCCGCCGGCGAGCCGCGCGAGGCGCCCTACCGGGTGCGCGCGCCGCTGGGGGAGCTGCCGCCGGAGCGCCTCGACGCCGCCTTTCGGGCCATCACCGCCGGGATCGTCTCCGCCGGCGCCGTGCGCCTGCCCGACGGCTGCGCCTTCACCCTCGTCGACCGCCCGCGCCGACTCGTCCGCGACCCGCGAACCGGCGAGGTTCGCGAGGAGCCCGCCGCCGTGGACGTCGCCTACGCCTGCCCGGGCGGCTGAGCTACACCACCTCGGCGCGTCCGCCGGGGGCGAGGCGGAAACTCGTCGCCCGGCCGCCCTTGGCCCGCGCGAGGATGGGCGCCGGGTTGACGCCGGCGCGGACGAGGTCCTTGCGGGTGCGGTGGACCAGCGTGTTGACGTCCATGCGCCCGCGCTCGCCCTGGCCGGGCCACACGCGCCCCACCAGCAGCTCGTCGGGCACGAAGTCGCCGGCCTCGTACTCGCCCGGCGGCGCCAGCAGGCAGGCGACGAGGCTGGCCCGGCGCTCCGAGAGCTGGAGGGTCACCCTCCGGCCGTCGACGAACTCCATCGTCAGCTCGCCGCCGGTGGGCATGAAGGCCAGGCGGGCGAAGACCGGGAGGTTGGCCCCCAGCGCGCGGAGGGTGTCGCGCTGGCCGCCGCCGCGGGCCCGCACCCGCACCACGCGACCGTCGCAGGCGATCGTGTCGCCGTCCTCGAGCATCTCGACGCTGCCGGCCTCGACCGTCTCGCCGTCGAGCTGCATCTCGGCGGCGAAGTCCGCCACGAGCCCGCCCTGGACGAGCGAGACGTGGACCGCCCCCGCGGGCCAGCCCGCCACCCACAGGTCGTCGCCCTCGCCGCCGCCGAGGCGCAGGTCGGCGCGCAGGCCGTGGCGCCGGTTGCCGACCTCGAGCACCCAGCCGCCGTCGGGCTCGTCCTCGATGCCGGTGGCCTCGACGAGGAGCACGGCGCCGGGCACCTCGATGCGGTCGCCCGGATGCACGCTCGCCTTGCGGCGCACGGCCTCGCCGTTGAGCAGGGTGGGGTTGAGGCCGAGGGCGTGCAGCTCGGCGCCGACCGGCGCCCGCAGCACCATGGCGTGCAGCAGGCTGGCGTGGGGGTCCTCGACGATGATGTCGCAGTCGTCGCGGCGGCCGATGAGGACGCCGCGCTCGGAGATGCGGACCCGGTGATCCGGGCCGACGCGAACCCACAGGCCGTAGCGGGTGCTCATGGCGGCAGTCTACCGCCCGGCGCAGCCCATGAGCAGGAGGGCGAGGGCGACGCCGGCCCCGGCGAGGAGCAGGCCGACGGCGGAACAGCCGAGGGCGGTGTAGATCACCGCGCGGCGGCGCGCCTCTCCGGGGGCGAGCCCGCCTGCGGCCGGGGTGGGAG